>CAMDBK010000036.1 GCA_945889235.1 Chitinophaga pinensis | reverse complement strand
TTGAATTGCTTATCAAAACCTTGGAAAGCGGGAGCCCAAGCACTGTCAACGACAATCCTGCAACATATATCTGCGGATGATAAGGTCTAAAGAATTTCAGCATTTTCTTTGCGGTGAGCGAAGATAAGTATTGCACTGAAAAAAGAATAGAAAATGACTCCCGCCTGCCGTTCGAGCATTGACTCGGTAAAAAAGCTGACAACAACAAGAATAAAAAATGCAAGAGGAAGAAATTTCTTTTGTTTTACAGCGTACACCGTTCCTGAAATGATTGAAAGCAGCAAGACAAGTAATCCCGGAAGCCCTATGGCAGCCCATGTTTGCAAAAACTGGTTGTGATAATTCAGATTTTTTTTAACAATGATGTCGTACTTTTTTTCTTCTGCTTTTTTTATCAGTTCGTCTTTTGCATCACCTGTTCCAGCTCCAAAAAAAGGTTGTTTTTTAATAACTTCCAAGCCAGTTTGCCAGATGGTTAAACGCAAGTGCGTGTAATAGTTGTCAGTATTATTTTTAGTGTATAAACTATTTATTTCTGTTTCTGATGTCATAAATCTTTCGCGAGTTTGCGGAACTAAATAAAGAGCTGCTACTGAAATAATAAGTGTGGATACTAATATTGTCAAGCCTTTTAACCTGTTCTCTTTTTTAAATATATAGTTAATTGCACCCAAAACAATCACAACACCAAATGCAATTATCTGTGCACGCGCTGACAGAAGAATAATTACAATTGTAAAAAAGACAAAGGCTGAACAATATACGGCCTGAAGAAAAAAATTTGTTTTTCCTTTTTCTGAAAACAGGAAGTATAGCGTTGTAAATGCTGCAAAAGCAAGGTACATAGCATAATGCCCTACATGGAAAAACCAGGATAGTTTGTAGTAATAAAAATAATTTTCGCCTGTAGTGTATGTCATGTAACCCGCTCTGACAATACAACCAACAGCAGAAATAAAGCAGGCAATTAAAAATGTTTTAAGAATAAAATCTGTTTTATCTTTTAAAGAAGAAGATGTAATAACCAGCGGAAAAATCAACAACGGTATTTTAAGTAAAAGATCGGTTTGTGCGTAGTTTGTGTTTGAAGAATAAAAATATCCGAAACAATAAAAGAGATACAGCGCAGAAAAAATAATTGCATTTCTGTTCCCAAAAAAAAATTGAATTTTATTTTTCAGATTACCTGAAAACAACCAAGCCACTGTCATCATTGCAACACCGGGCCAAATAGGAACTTCAGGCTTTTGAAACGGCATAACTACCGCAACATAAATAAGCGAAACGAACAGCAGCGCATCCGATGTATTACCGAAGTATTTCCGGATTAGCTGCACCTGTTTTATTTTTTATTTGCTTTTTCCCGGACCGGTAAGCAGGGAAGAATATTTTGCTTTGTCGGCAAGAATAGTGAGTGCTTCTTTTACATCGGGGTCATTGTCCAGCATTGATTCCACGCGGCCTTTCTGGTAGTAATAGCGCGAAACCAATTCTGATTTCAGCAATTCTTTTATTTCTTCTTTAAATGTAACAAGGTCTTCGTTTTTATTGTGTGAGAGTTTTGCCGACAGCGCTTCGTACTCTTTTTCCACCTGTTTAAAATACTTTTCCTTTTCGGAAGTTTCTTTAAACTGCTTTACCAGATCTTCGCTTTTTGTTGAATATTCATAGTCTTTATCAGCTATGTAAGCCGTAAACTGATTCATGATTTCATCTGTAATCTGAAATTCTTTTACCGAAGGAATAGTAGGATGTTCACGTTTGTATTTTGTGGCAAAATCAAAGATTAGGCTTTTGTTACTTAATGCAATTACAATCTTTGAATAGGAAGAAGGATCTAAAACAACATCAGGTAAAACACCGCCACCATCGTAAACCACTCTTCCGTTTTTTGTGGTAAATTTTTTCATCAGCGAGTCGGGAACTTTGCCTACGCTGCCATCTTCGTTGCGGTGGCTGTAATCCAATGCCTGAATACATCTTCCACTTGGGATGTAATATTTTGCAGTAGTTACTTTCAGATTAGCACCATAGCTGAGGGCGCGTGTTGTTTGCACAAGTCCTTTTCCGTAGGTACGCTGACCTATGATTACGCCACGGTCAAGGTCCTGAATAGTTCCCGAAACAATTTCAGAAGCTGAAGCCGAGCCGCTGTTTACCAATACCACCAGCGGAATATCCAGGTCTAATGCGGTGTTGGCAGCTTTGTATGTTTTTTCCCACTCCTTTACTTTTCCTTTTGTGCTTACCACTAACTGCCCTTTTTCAACAAAAAGATTGCAGAGACTTACTGCTTCATTCAGCAGTCCGCCCGGGTTACCGCGCAGGTCTAGCACCAATTGTTTCATCCCGTTTTTTTCTTTCAGTTCTTTAAACGCATCTTGCACTTCTTCGGTGCATTTATCAGTAAAACTGTTGAGTTTGATGTAGCCCACTTCATTATTCAGCATCTCAAAATGCGGAACTGCTTTCACTTTTATTTCTTCGCGCATAATGTTTTTTACAATGGGTTTATCAAGGCCATCGCGTTTAATAACAAGATGTACTTCCGTTCCGGGCTGGCCTTTTAAAATTTTGCTGATGTCTTCCGTAGATTTTCCTTCGGTAGATTTTCCTTCCACTTCAATAATAACATCACCCGCTTCCAGTCCTGCTTTCAGCGCAGGCGAACCTTCATAAGGTTCGGCAATCATAATTTGTTTTCCCTTGGTGCGGATAAGCGCTCCAACGCCACCGTACTGGCCGGTTTGCATAAAACGGAAATCTTCAATATCTGATTCGGGAATGTAATTGGTATAAGGGTCCAGCGATTCCAACATGCCTTCAATGCCTGTTTTCATCAGGTCGCCCGGCTTTGTTTCATCAACGTAATACATGTTCAGTTCTTTGAACAGCGTAACAAAAATGTCGAGGTTTTTGGTTATTTCAAAGTAGTTGTCAACGTAGGAAGAATTGAGTAATGCTATGCCTGAGAAAATTACGGCAAGCAAAATTCCTTTGGTTCTTAGTGATAAATCTTTTAGCTTTTTCATTTAATGCCTGTTGAATTTTTTTTAGTGTGAATTTGCTGCGCCTGTCACTTCGAGCGTAGTCGAGAAGTAATAATTATAGCCCTTCGACTACGCTCAGGGTGACATAGCTGCCTTTTATTGTTTTTAACTTCTCGACTACGCTCGAAGTGACAAAACATTATTTCTAATAAACTATTTCCCATTTCCTGAAATATTATGGAACAGGGTCGTATCCATGTCCGCCCCAGGGATGACAGGATAAAATGCGTTTAATGGCCAGCCACATTCCTTTGAACGGGCCGTATTTTTGTATGGCTTCAACACCGTATTGCGAACAAGTAGGTGTGTAGCGGCAGGCAGCACCCAGCAATGGCGATATGGTTGCCTGGTAAAAGCGGATAAGAAGAATAAAAAATTTACTGAGCAAACCTCTCATACAGTAGTTAAACGTTGTAAAATTAGAATTATTTTATCCTCGGTTAATTTATATTCGGGTAGCTCGGCACCAATGTAAATAAGCATGAGCGCAAGTTTTTTGTTTTGTTCATTCAGCGCAGTGTACAGCGTGTGTTTGTTTTTGCGATACGCTTCCCGCATCAGGCGTTTGATGCGGTTGCGGTCAACTGCCCGCGGATACCTTTTTTTTGCCACACTCATCATCACCTGTGCGGGAAATTTACTCTCTAATGACGTTTCCATTATAATTACTTTAAACGGATGCACGAGAAATGATTTACCTTCTTTTGCTACCTGCTCAATCAACTTGCGGCTGCTCAGGCGTTCTTCTTTTGTGAAGGTGTACTTTTCCATTGAACAAAGGTAAACGGAATGAAGAAAGTTTTTTGTTAAAAAATGTTAGCGACCATCGTCATGCTGAACTTGTTTCAGCATCTTGCATTGAGACCCTGAAACAAGTTCAGGGTGACGTTATTTATTTCTCTTTCTTTTCCCAAACCTTAGTTCCCAAAATTGTAAACCCATAAAAAGGTTTTTCTTTTGGGGTTTCTTCCTTTACCTGCACCGGTTTTTTTTGCTGCACGGCAAGCTGCACTGTATCGGCAACAAAACGATAAGTGATTTGTGAATCGCTTTCTTCTTTTTTAAGTATTCCTTTAAAACCGGTTGCACCAAAACATAGGCTGTCTTTTTTTGTAAACCCGTTTCCGGTTAATGTTTTTTCTATTTCGCTTTCGTTTTTTCCGAAAAAATAAAAACCTTTGCAATAGTCTTCTTCATTAAATTCAATGGTAAGAAAAACATTATCAGGAAAAATGTAAGTAGTTTTTTCCTGCACGTATGAATCAATTTTTGTTTTGCCCATAAAGGTTTGTGAGGTATTGCGCCTCATCCCTAATTCAAGTTTCACTGGTTGAGCAACTATGGAAAGGGTAAACAAAAGGCAACAGAAAAGCGGAAGTGTTTTCATCAGGCGCTAAAATACGGAATATAAAAAACTTATTTATTGATTATCTTACAAAGAAACACAACAGCAATGAACTTGAGTGGTTCACTATTCGGAATTTATATTGCCTGACAAATTATTTTTAATACTAATTTGCTGTCTCAAATCTTTATCGTAATATTGCAATCTTAATATAAAGATATGGGAGCCACCAAGACAGAACATTTTACCGATAAACAAAATGCTATTGCCACACTGGCAAAGGCACTAGGACACCCTGCAAGGGTTGCCATTATGGAGTATTTAATGAAGGTAGACACTTGTATTTGTGGTGATATCGTTAATGAACTTCCATTGGCACAGCCCACCGTTTCACAACATTTAAAGGAACTTAAAAATGCCGGACTTATTAAAGGAAGCATTGAGGGTAACGCTATTTGTTATTGCATTGACGAAAAAGCATTGGACAAATTGCAAAACTATTTTGCGAAAATATCAGACCGATTAGAAAAGAAAAAAAGTAATTGTTGCTAACTAATAACTAAAAAAAATGAAACTATCAGAACTAAAAAATCACCTGAACAATGTAAGTCAAATAAACTTTGTTCAACCCAACGGAACATTTATTCCAAAACATTTTCACATTACAGAGGCTGGACTTGTAACCAAGCATTTCATTGATTGTGGCGGAACAGTAAGAGAAGAAAAAGTAATTAACTTTCAGGTTTGGGTTGCTCAGGATACCAACCACCGTTTGGAACCACAAAAACTTCTCAAAATTATTGCGCTCTCCAAAAAATTATTTGGTAACGAGGATTTAGACGTTGAAATTGAATACCAGTCCAATACCATTGGCAAATACGGTTTAGACTTTGAAGGAGAAAACTTTGTGCTTACTTCAAAACAAACCGACTGTTTAGCCAAAGACAATTGTGGAGCTCCGAAAGAAAAAGAGAAATTGGTATTGGCAGAAATAGAAACGAGCAAAGGTTGCTGCACACCCGGAGGTGGTTGCTGCTAAACAAACACCATGAAAAAAATACTTGTTTTATGCACCGGCAACAGTTGCCGAAGCCAGATTGCCCAGGGTTATTTGCAACACTTCGCAGGAGATAAAGCCGAAGTGTACAGTGCCGGAGTTGAAACGCATGGAGTAAATCCCAGAGCCATCGCCACTATGAAGGAGGATGCCATTGATATTTCACATCACACATCCAACAACATTGACGAATACTTCAATATTGATTTTGACTTTGTAATCACCGTTTGCGACAATGCAAAAGAACGTTGTCCGTACTTTCCTACCAAAGCTGAAAAGTTTCATCAGAACTTTCCTGACCCTGCAAAGGCTACAGGAACAGAAGATGAAATTATGAAACAGTTCAGTGAAGTGCGCCAAATGATTAAAAACTATGCTCAACAGTTTGTTGCAGAAAACTTATAAGTATTGGCTCCTCTTCCTGTCAATATAAATCTGTAAAATAAAGCCCAACTACCCCTCAGTTTTTTTATCAATAATCAACCTGCACAAAAATACGGGCTGAGGTAAGCAGCTTGCCGCTATCGGTATAGAGGTAAATTTTGTAGGCAAGTTCTTGGGTAAAAGAAATTTTTTCCCAGAAGGTTTTCATCTCCGGTTTAACATCCTGGTATAAACTGGTCATGTAAATTTCTTCAAACGAATTGGTTTCGCGAAATAATTTATACTCTACCTTTCCCGTGCCCACTGCATCTGTTAAACGTACTACAGCATAGATATCAGCTGTTTTGCCGGGTGGTATCAAAAACTTTTTAGGGTGATCAATACAATGTCCTTCTTTAGTAATGGAAGTACAAAAATCTATTACCTGTGCTGAAATAAAACTGTAACTGCAAAGAAAAAACATAAGCAACAGTACCTGCTTTTTCATGCAAAAAATTAAAGGAAGAAACAAAATTTTACTTCGGCATCAACACCATTTTAGCTGTGCTTACAGTAGTACCGGCACGTACAGTACAGTAATAAATTCCGGCAGCAAGTTTAGTTCCTTCATTGTTTTTACCATCCCATGTAACAGAATATTGTCCGGCTGAAAGTTGTTGGTTGCCAAAACTCTTTACCTCTGTACCCGATACATTAAAAACAGAAACAGAAACCGTTGCTGCTTTATTCAGCTCATATCCTATTTTTACAAAATCCGAAAACGGATTAGGATACGTGTTCAACTTAATTTCAGCACGCGAAACATCTGCAATACCCGTTGGGGCAAACAATGAATCATTGGCCAGCAATGCAGCAATATCAATGTTCTCATCACCCTGCTGATATAAAAGCCATTGAAAGGCATCAAAAAGCATTTCGTCACTTGAGTTGGTTCCTGCACCTACATATTGCGGATTAGGGTTTTCCGGGTTGTTGGTAGTGTTATCATAAAAATGGCTTGAGCGCAAGGTATATCCTGTCGGAATTTTTACCATGTGCGGATACGTGTAATACCCTTGCCAGTTAAAATCCCAGTTATTAATTCGTATCAGCGGAATGGTGTTGCTGCCGTTATCAGCCCAGTTTTCAATGCTGGTGCAGATTTTATGTGAGTGCGGAAAGGTGCTGAAAATAGAAATGGGAACCGGCACTCCGCCTGAATTAGGATATTGAGCAGTGTACGTAGCAGTGGTGTTTGCTGCAATAAACATAAACCAGTTCTGAAGAGGAACGCTGCTATAAACTTCACGGATACCTTGCGCTCCTACCGGATAATAATAGATGCGGATTTTTGTACTGTCAATCTGACCTTGTGTTCCCGCAGGATAATGAATCTGCATAATCAATTTTGAACCGGCTTTTATCCGCACCCCTGCTTTAAGTGGTGCTACTCCGGGAAACACCGTAGGGTTTGAACCGGGTGCATAACCTCCAATTCCAAAATCACCCGGCTGATTAAAACAACCGCCTGTTAAATCACTGGCAAGCATACCCGTAGTATCAATGCTCAACACCACGTGATGCACAATAGCGTTATTACCCGGAATAATTTCAAAGGCGCGCAGATATCGGTCCTGCGTTAAGCCCATGGGAATAGAAAAGCAATTATAGGCATCAGTAGTTGCCGTAGCATTACTGGTAAAAGTCGGTATCTGCAAAACAGTGGAAGGCGTGCCTGAAAGTTTGTATTCAGCAAAAGTTGGAGGAGGAGCAATACCACTGGTATCGCCCATTTGCGCACCTGAAAGTATCCAGCCAAGAATAGCGTTGCGTTCGTTTTCGGGTAATAAACGTTCATGCAGAAAACGGGTGTAAATAGTATCAGGACTCCAGGGTGGCATAAGTCCATTTGCAAGTTTATACTGCATTGAACCTGCATAAGGCACGGTTTCAGAGTAAGTCAAAAAAGAAGGAGCATGCTGATTTTCGTGATGGCATGATGCGCAACGGTTGTAAATTATAGGTGCAACATCACTGTAAACTGTTTGTGAATTGGTTTTCTGAACGAATAACAACGCTGATAAAATTATAATAACGTAAAATTTGTTTTTCATTTATGCTTTATTTTTTAGTGTGCGAAAAGATTGAAGGATTACAAAGATGCAAAGAATTTGGTAACCACTATAATACAGCGCAGTAATACATTCACATTCTTTAACACAGCCTCGCAAAATAATAATTCCTATTTTCGCTCGCCTTCACGAAAATATCTGAACACCCGAACACATTAACACCTGAACACTTGAACACATCCAAACAATACCAACTCATCAACAACATAGCCGGCTGGCTGGTCTTCGGCATAGCCGCATTTGTTTACATATCTACCATTGAACCTACTGCAAGCTGGTGGGATTGCGGTGAATATATTTCTGCTTCCTATAAACTAATGGTTGGGCACGAGCCCGGTGCTCCCATGTTCCAGATGGTAGCACGTTTGTTTGCCCTGCTTGCCGGAAACGATGTAACACAGGTAGCACGATGGATAAATACCATGTCGGCATTAGCCAGTGCGTTTACTATTTTGTTTTTGTTCTGGAGTATTACCGCCTTTGCCCGTAAGATGATTTTTAAAGGCACTGAAATTACTACTCCCGGAATTATTGCCGTAATCGGAAGCGGAGTGGTTGGTGCATTAGCTTACACCTTTTCTGATTCATTCTGGTTCTCGGCTGTTGAAGGTGAAGTGTATGCCATGTCATCGTTTTTTACCGCCATTGTTTTTTGGGCAATTTTAAAATGGGAAAGTGTTGCCGATGAGCCCCATGCCGACAGATGGATAATTCTTATCGCGCTGCTGATGGGAATGTCAATTGGCGTACACTTATTGAATTTGCTGGCTATTCCGGCATTGGTGATTGTTTATTATTTCAAGAAATATGATTTCAGCATACAGGGTTTTATTGCCGCGCTGGGAGTTTCGGTTTTAATTCTTGTTGGAGTTCAGTACGGTGTTATACCGGGTGTGGTAAAGCTGGCTTCTCTGTTTGAATTGCTGTTTGTAAACAGTTTTGGTTTGCCTTTTAACAGCGGAGTTGTCTTCTATTTCATCCTATTGATTTCAGCAATTGTTTTTGGAATCCGGTACACACAGAAAAATCAGAAACACGTTGCCAACACCATTTTGCTGGCACTTACTTTTTTGCTGATTGGTTACAGCGCCTACTTCCAGTCGGTAATTCGTTCCAATGCAAATCCGCCAATGGATGAGAGCAATCCCGACAATGTGTTTGCGTTAATCAGTTACCTCAACCGTGAGCAGTATGGTGATCGCCCGCTTTTTAAAGGACAATACTTTACCGCTAAAATGACCAAGACAGAAAAAGGCGGAAAAGTTTATCACAAAGGAAAAGACAAGTATGAAGTGGTGGAAGAAAAAACAATTCCCGTTTATGATTCACGCAACAGCGGCATCTTTCCAAGGATGTACAGCAATCAATCACATCATATAACAGAGTACAAAAACTGGAGCGGAACAAATGGAAAAACGAAACCAACATTCTCAGAAAACATAAAATTCTTTGTTGATTATCAACTCGGACACATGTATTTCCGCTACTTCATGTGGAATTTTGCAGGTCGCCAAAATGATGTACAAAGCAATGGTGCTGATGGAACAGGTGCAAGTGAATTGCTCAACGGCAACTGGATTTCCGGTATTGATTTTATTGATGAAGCAAGACTTGGTCCGCAGGAAAATCTTCCGCTATCGGTTGTAGGAAATAAAGCTTACAATAAATTTTACATGATTCCTTTTCTGTTGGGCATCATCGGTTTAATCGGGCATTTCCTGAAAGACAAAAAAGATTTTTTTGTAGTGCTGTTGTTGTTTATTCTCACAGGAGTTGCCGTTGTGGTTTACCTGAATCAATATCCGTATCAGCCGCGCGAACGTGATTATGCTTACGTTGGTTCGTTCTATGCCTTTGCAATCTGGATAGGACTTTCCGTTGCTGCGCTATATGACTGGATTTCTAAAAAAGCACCTGCCATTGCAGGTGCCGGTATTGGTCTTGCATTAGGACTTACCGCTCCTTACCTGATGGCAAAAGATGGATGGGATGATCACGACAGAAGTAACAGAACAGCAGCGCGTGACCTTGCTGCTAACTATTTAAAAACCTGTGCGCCCAACGCAATTATTTTCACCAACGGTGATAACGATACATTCCCTTTGTGGTATGCGCAGGAAGTGGAAGGCATACGCACCGATGTGCGCGTTGTTAACCTCAGTCTCTTCAACACCAGCTGGTATATTGACCAGTTGCGAAGAAGAGCGTATGAGTCCGCTCCGCTTCCGTTTTCATTAGGCGAAGAAAAATTATTAGGCGACCGCAGATTGCAACTCCCGCTTGTTGACCGCAAAATTGAAGGTTATGTTGATTTGAAAAAAGTGATTGATTTTGTTTCACGTGATGAGAAAGAATATAAAGTTCCCACAGGCGGAGGTGATTATAATTACCTGCCTACACACAAATTCCGCATACCTGTTGATTCTGCTAAAGTGGTAAACAACGGAACTATTTCTCTGGCTGATACAGGCCAGCTTGTAAAAGCAATTGAGTGGGAAGTAAAAGACAATTACATCACCCGCAATCACCTGATGATGCTGGATATTTTAGCTAACAACAACTGGGATCGCCCGATTTATTTTGCGGTAACGGTTGGTGATGAGTTGTATCTGAATCTGGATGAATATTTTCGTGTGGAAGGTTTTGCGTATCGCCTTGTTCCGATAAAAAATATACCAAAAGACGGACAAACCGGCACCATTGATTCAGATAAAATGTTTGGCAACATGGTGAATAATTTTGCCTGGGGAAATATGTTGGATTCCAATGTTTATCAGGGAACAGAAACCATGCGCATGAGCATGAACTACCGCAATATGTTTGCCCGCCTTGCATTTGAACTTTTTAATGAAGGCAAAAAAGAAGAAGCCATTAAAACACTGGATAAATGCATGGAACAAATTCCGGCTTCATCCATTGAATTAAATTTTTCTGCGCTGCCGATTATGGAAGCTTATTACCGCTTAGGTGAAAATGAAAAGGGAAATAAAATTGCAGAAAAAATGGCTGAAATTTATGGCCGCGAAATGGATTATTATAGTTCTCTTCCACTTGAATTTGCAGTAAGAGCGGGAAAACAACCGCGCATTGCTTTTTCGGTATTGCAACGGTTGGTACAGGTAACAGGTACTTACAAACAAGACGAATTGAATGCACGACTGAAGAAACTATTTGAAGAGAAGAAAGATGCGTTTGTAAATTCTGCGGCTGCGAAATCGATAAAGTAATAGAACAGTTATTTTTGCGTTCTATTCATACAAAATGAATAAATGCATTAGTCTTCTTTTATTTTTTGCGTTATGTGGAAATTCTTTCGCACAACAATCTGACAGCACAAGTAGAACTAAATTCCCTCACTTTACTGTTTTTGCTGAAGCAGGAGGAAGTGCCTTGTTTTATTCAGTGAACACTGAGTTTTTTATTTCAAATAATAGAACTGTAAACTTTAACCTTCGTGCAGGTATCGGCTATATTGATTCTGATGAAATACTAGCACCATTTTTATTCAATACAATTATCGGAAGAAAAAAAAGTAAACTTGAATGTGGAATAGGGATATTGATAGAATCAAGAGCACCTGCAATGGCAGGAACTATTGGATACAGACATCAATCAGATAACGGGTTGTTTTATCGGATAGCGTTTACTCCCCTTTATAGTCGCTATGCTAACTACAATTTTTTACCCACAGGCGGGCTAAGTCTTGGTTATTTTTTTGGCTATAGCAAAACAAAACGAGAATCTAAACCTCTTGCAAACCTTGACAGCGCTGATAATAAACTTAACCTCATAATTAAAGCAGACATTCTTTCTCCCATTCTTCTTACTCTTAATCAAACTGGTTATGGTTCATTAACTATTGAGAAAGGATTAAAAAGAAGATTTAGTGTTCAGTTAACTGGCACATTTTCCAGTTATGTGACAAAAGATTATCATGCAGATACATTATGGAATTATCATAAGAATAATAGATTTCAAATAATTCCTGAGGGTAAATATTTTTGGGGTAAGAGAAGATATTATTCCGGTTTTTATTCCGGTTTATATGCAAAGTATGAGTACTCAAAATCTGAAAGCAAGTGGTTTAGTTATAATAATCAAACGTTTCTTCACTATAATGGAAACAGAAGTTACGTTGCGGGTGGAATAATAATTGGATATCAAAACTACATTATCAAGAGACGAATGGTTCTTGATATTTTAGCGGGGGCGGGTTATTTTTCAAGAAATATTATACACTTTTCAGATGCTTTTAGAAGCAACGAGATTGATATAAGATTTGCATTAAATATTGGATACAGATTTTAAAAGCGTCTGAACCGTCCGAAAACTCCCAACGGCAATTTGTTGCCGGTTGTGGCTTGCAGAAAAAGTTCACCTGTTTCTAAAGCAGGTTTACTTTTAAAATTATTATAAATCAGATTCTCAATAATCATGGAGGAGAAACCAAGTGAGTAGGTATTGAGAATCAGAAAATGTTTTTCTTCATCCAGAAGCAGCGCAACATTTTTTATCATCTCATCAATCATTTGTTCTAATTGCCAGCTTTCGCCATTGGGGCCGTGTCCGTACGCAGGCGGGTCTAAAATAATTCCATGATATTTTTTTCCGCGTTTTACTTCACGCTTCACAAATTTCATGGCATCTTCCACCACCCAGCGGATATTATCCAAACCGCTGTGCTGCATATTTTCGTTAGCCCAGGTAACAACCTGTTTAATTGAATCAACGTGCGTAACATCTGCGCCTGCTGCTTTGGCTGCAATGGAGGCTGCGCCTGTGTATGCAAATAAATTCAGGAACTTCACGCCCCCCTCTCCATTCGGAGAGGGGCTGGGGGTGAGGCTTTTTATTGATTCAGTAATGTAATCCCAGTTCACTGCCTGCTCAGGAAAAATACCAACGTGTTTAAATGAAGTAAGAGCCAAACGAAATTTTAAATTCCCGTATTGAATATTCCAACGATCGGGAATGTTTTTTATTTTATCCCAATTGCCTGCTGAACTTGATTTGGCAACAAATTTTACATACGCTTTTTCTCTCCATTGTTGTGCGCTCAACTTTGGTTCCCACACAGCCTGCGGCTCTGGGCGGATTGTTATATATTGTCCGAAACGTTCAAGTTTTTCAAAATTTCCGACATCAATCAGTTCGTAATCTTTGAAATTTTGAGGAGAAAGAAGAAGCATAATTTTTTTACTTGCTTCTTTTCGGCTCATTATTCTGCCAGGTGCGGCCAATACTGATACCGGCCCAGGGAACAAAAAACGGAGTATTGGAAAATACATTCATGCCCAGCAAAGGAGTGAATGAAAAACGCAGCATAAACTGTTCGCCATACTCATTGGGTTTTGAGTGCCAACGGTAGCCAATCATGGGAGTCATAAAAATACGGGTAGGAGGATTGGTAAGGTAATAACCATCGCCACCAATATTGTTTTGTGAAAAATCAAGACGAAATAACGCGCCAAAACCAATTTCTATTTTTCCGCGTTTTTTTCCAAGCAATAAATTTGCAGCAAGCGGAAGATGAACAATCCGGTCGGCACCGCGGATGGGAATATACTCAAAACCTAAGCGAGCAAACAATGCGGTATAGCCTGTGCGCATGAGTATCCGCTCATAATTTACGGAGTAATAATACCCGCTTCCACCCAACTCAAGATAAACGTTGTTGCGGTTCAGTGTACGGTTTTTATCCTGTAATGATATTTGCGCAAAAGAGGAAAATGAGAAAACAAAGACGAAAAAAAATAAGAACCAACTTGTTTTCATTTTGCTTTTGCTAATTTTAAGGGCTTAAATTTATACTAAATTTTTACTCGCAGTAAAACAATATTATTATGAAAAGACTTCTACTCCTGCTTCTTGCCTCTTACTTCCAGCTTCCTTCTGCTTCTGCTCAAACCTCAGGTGGCCCTGATGCATTTGGTTATACATGGCTGCACACGAACGCAATTGGCGGCCCTGTTTATAACTGGATTGATATACTTCCGATGGCAACAGAAATAAACGGTTTTGCAGATGACAATTCAGTGGGCTGGGTGCAAATGGGTTTTAATTTTCATTATTACTGGACTGATTATAGTCAGGTGCGTGTGGGCAGCAACGGCTGGATTTCATTTAATAACGTTGGAAATATTGCACATAGCTTTCCGCTAATTCCTACACCGGGCGGCAATGCTGATAATTATGTTGCACCTTTTATGGTTGACCTTAATTTTGACAGTGAAGCAAATCCGGGACGGGTTTATTACTGGAGCAACAACGTGGATTCTTTTATTGTTACCTATTACCAGGCTCCGTTCTGGATTAATTCACAACCTGATTTTACAGGCTCTAATACCTTTCAGGTTATTTTCACGAATACTGACAGTTCCATCACTTTTCAATATGCTGAACAAACCGGAGTAGTGCAGAATACAGGGCTTAACGATATTGTAATAGGTATTGAAAATGTAACCGGTGCAATTGGTTTGCAATGCACGTTAAATAATTATCCGGTAGCCCCCGCTGCTATAAAATTTTATTATCCGAATACGGTTACACTTGCTATTCCCGACCTTAAACCGGATTGGAATCAGAACACTGAAAATTCCGGATTATTTTTTTTCAAAGGAAGTGCAACGTATTTGCAAAGCGATATTGCCAACGTTGGAAACACAACAGTTGACCCGCCTTCCAGTGCCATTGCCAATTTTCTTGATCTGCAGAATATTTCAAGTTACTCCTCTTCAAAAGAACTGGATGCAATTGCTCCGGCTGCTGATACTATCATAAATTTTGATGGTGTTCTTTCATTGTATAATCCGGGAGATTATACCTACCGCGTTTCGGTTTCAAACATCAGTGATTTGAATACGTACAACAATAACAATGATTTTGAAATAGTAGTTGCTGACAGCGTAAACGGTGAAGTCGTGCTCAGTTATGTTCCGCAGGATTCAACTATGATAACCTTTGTTTCGTGGAATGGCGGAGGCAGCACTAGTGGCGCTGCTATTAAAGTTCTTCCGCCTTATTATCCGGCTACTGTTGTTGGTGCAGAGTTTTTTGTGATGTCAAATCTTGGAGGTTTTAATCCCATACCGAATGGTTTTACTGCCAGCATTGTTACTGAAAATGTACAAGGGCAACCGGCAGTTATTCAAACCAGTGAAACGGTTGATAATTCAGGCCTGTTTCCTTCGCAGTGGAACCGGGTTGATTTTTCAAATCCATACACGGTTACTTCGGGACCTGTTTACATCAGCTGGATTATGGGAGGTGATTCAGTTGCATTAGGAACATTTCCTTACGCCCCTATTTCAAACCGCAGCTACGAAATATTGGATGGCGACTGGGCTGAATACCGTCAGGGTGCCAATGAAGATTTGGGTATTCGCGTGATACTTTCTTCTTCAGGTGCGCATCCCGATACTACGGTGTTAGGAATTGGTGATGTTGTTTTTGAAAACGATGTTATACTTTATCAGAATTATCCCAACCCTACGGAAACCACTACCACTGTTGAGTTTTACGTTCCGCAAAATACGGCTGCAGATTTTAATCTTTATAGTTCTGCGGGCAGTTTGGTAAACACTATTTCATTCAGTTCACTCAATAAAGGCAGGCACCGTGTTGATATTAACACAGCCAAACTTGCTGCAGGTATTTATTACTATACGCTTGAGGTAAAGGGGAAAGTGTATTCTAAAAAAATGGTGGTGCGGTAAATCATTAACCAACGGAACTGTAAAGATACTTGCAAGTGTTTTAATAGAAATTAGGATTGTCACTTCGAGCGTAGTCAAGAAGCGATAATTAAAACTTCTCGACTACGCTCGAAGTGACAGAAATGCCATTTCCATCTACTTAATAATTCCATTAACAAATGGTTAAGAAAGAAGAACTAATTAAATCCCTACTTTCGCCATCTCAAAATTATAAAAACATACATTATGAAACGTTTAACTCTCTTATCATTAATCATTTTTTCAACCTTTAATCTTATGGCACAAAACCCCAAAGTATTTTTTGATGTAACGGCAGATGGCGAAAAGCTTGGTCGTATTGTATTTGAACTGCGCGCTGATGTGGTTCCTAAAACGGCCGAAAACTTCCGTGCACTTTGCACAGGCGAAAAAGGTTTTGGCTACAAAGGCTCACCTTTTCACCGTGTTATTCCGGGCTTTATGTGTCAGGGTGGTGATTTTACCA
>CAMDBK010000035.1 GCA_945889235.1 Chitinophaga pinensis | reverse complement strand
GCAAACCATTTGCCTGCATTTCGTAAATTCCTAATTCGGGTGTTGAACCGAAACGATTTTTTACCGCACGCACAATACGGTAAACATGATTGCGGTCGCCTTCAAACTGCAAAACCGTGTCCACCATGTGTTCCAGCACTTTTGGTCCTGCAATGTTTCCGTCTTTGGTGATATGACCAATCAGGAAAACAGGCGTAGAAGTTTCCTTTGCAAAACGTAAAAACTCAGATGCACATTCACGTATTTGCGAAATGCTTCCGGGCGAAGAATCAATCATATCGGTTGACAGCGTTTGAATGGAATCAACGATTACCAACTCAGGTTGCAGAGCACCTATTTGCGCAAAAATTTTAGATGTATTTGTTTCGGTAAGAATGTAGCACGAAGTATTTTTTTCGTTGATGCGTGTTGCCCGCATTTTCAATTGCTGCTCGCTTTCTTCACCTGAGATATAAAGTGTTTTTAAATTTCCGGGAGCTAACGCTAATTGCAATAGAAGGGTTGATTTTCCTATGCCCGGCTCACCGCCCAGCAATATCAAAGAACCTTTTACAATGCCTCCGCCAAGCACGCGGTTCAGTTCATTGTCATTTGTAATAATTCGTTGCTCACCACTTCCCTGATTGATTTCAGAAATAAGTTTTGGCTTTGATTCAGAAGTTTTTCGTGAGCCTGTTTCCCAGGCCGCTTTATCATCCGGTTTTGAAATGACTTCTTCTGCGTAGGTATTCCACTCACCGCACTCCGGGCATTTACCAATCCATTTTGCGCTTTGTGCCCCGCAATTCTGACAAAAAAAACCGGTTTTAACTTTCGACATCGGGATTAATCCCTTTCAAATTCACGGGTGTAAAGACCACCATCTTTGTCGTTATTGATATAAAGAGTAGTACGTTTTAGTTCTATAATATACCACTCTGCTTCATAATAATTGAAATTGTGTAGCATTTCAGTAGTAACCAGTTTTGTGTCAAGAAAATTAGCCTGAACCGTATATTTTCCTGAAGTAATAATTGTTCCGCCCCTTCTTACAATTAAAGCGCCATCATTCGTAAATTCCCAGGTTTCTTGCTGTGTATTGGCTAAATCAAAAGTAGGTATCATCCTCCATTCACCCTGAAGTTTATTCATTGTATCCTGCTTACATGAAGTAAGACTTAAAACCAAAACAACAGAGAGTATTCCTATTGAGTAAAAGATTTTTTTCATGATGATTTTTTTGATAAATCAGGTTAAAATTAAGGATTTAATCTGAAATACAAATCAAGGTGGGAAAATTTGAGGATTAACTCCTGTTAAGCCTCAGTGATATTTTTCTAATTTCGCGAGCCAAACCAAGAAATACTGGATGAAGAACTATAACTATCTTAACAACCTTACCGGTTGGATTGTCTTTATTATTGCATCTGCAGTTTATCTGCTCACGATTGAACCAACCGGCAGTTTCTGGGATTGCGGTGAGTTTATAGCTTCATCCTACAAATTGCAGGTTGGCCATCCACCGGGTGCGCCATTCTTCATGATGCTGGGAAGAATTTTTACGCTCTTAGCCGGAAATGATGTAACCAAAGTTGCCATGATGGTTAATATCATGAGTGCGCTGTGCAGCAGTTTTACTATTCTTTTTCTTTTCTGGACTATCACTGCTTTCGCTAAAAAAGTTGCGCTTACAGAAGGTGAACTAACTACATCAAAAATTATTGTTGTTCTTGGAAGTGGCGTTGTTGGCGCATTAGCTTACACCTTCTCCGATTCATTCTGGTTCTCCGCTGTAGAAGGTGAGGTGTATGCGATGTCATCTTTTTTTACCGCTGCTGTTGTTTGGACAATGGTAAAATGGGAAAGCGTTGCCGATAAACCCCATGCTGACAGATGGCTTATCCTTATCGCTTATCTGATGGGGCTTTCGGTTGGAGTTCACTTATTGAATCTGCTTTGTATTCCGGCACTTGCTTTTGTTTATTATTTCAAGAAATATGAGTTTTCGTGGAAGGGTTTTATCATCACTACTATTGCCGGAGTTGGACTGTTGGTGTTCATTCAATACGGAATTATTCCGGGCGTAGTAATCATTGCTGCAAAATTTGAAATGCTCCTGGTAAACAGTTTCGGATTGCCTTTCAACTCGGGGCTACTGGTTTATGGAATTGTTATTACTGCACTTATAACTTTTGGATTATATACTACTGCACAAAAAGGTATGCGCCTTGCAAACACAACCCTGCTCTGCCTTACCATGATTTTAATCGGGTATTCTTCGTATGCCATGATTGTGATTCGTTCCTCGGCAAAACCACCGATGAATGAAAATGAGCCTTCAAATGTTTACAGTTTGTTATCTTATTTAAATCGTGAACAGTATGGCGACCGCCCGCTTGGTTACGGACAATATTACAACACGCCTTTAGAAATTGATGAAGATAAGCAACAATATAAATACGCTGATGGAACTCCGGTTTATTATCAGGGAAAAGATAAAAACGGCAAAGACAAATACATAATTGCTGACGATCGCAAATCTTCTATTCCGGTTTACGACAAAAAATATTGCACCGTTTTTCCGCGCATGTACAGTTCGCAAAGCAGCCATATTTCTGCTTACAAAAACTGGGCAAGTATCAAGGGCAGAAAAATGAAAACCCACAGACCTGATATAAAAGAAGTAGTAATGCCAACCTTTGGCGAGAACCTTACTTTCTTTTTTAAATATCAGTTGGGTCACATGTATTTCCGCTACTTCATGTGGAATTTTGCAGGAAGGCAAAACAACATTCAGGGACACGGAAGTCCGTTTGAAGGAAACTGGATAACAGGAATTCCTTTTATTGATGACGGGCTGGTGGGCTCACAGGAAGATCTGCCTTTTTATATGGCTGAAAATAAAGCCATGAATAAGTTTTATCTTTTACCATTGATACTCGGAATCTTAGGACTGGTGTGGCAGTTCAGCAAGGATAAAAAAGATTTTTTTGTGGTTTTTCTTCTTTTCATTTTTACGGGAATAGCCATTGTGGTTTACCTGAACCAATATCCGTATCAGCCGCGCGAACGTGATTATGCGTATGCCGCCTCGTTCTATGCTTTTTCTTTCTGGATTGGATTTGGCGTGTATTCTGTTTTTGATTTTCTGGCTACAAAACTGCCGCAAAATATTTCGGCAGGAATTGCGGGAGCACTTTGTTTAGTTGCCGCTCCTGTAGTAATGGCAAAAGATGGCTGGAACGATCACAGTCGTGCAGGACGCTATTCTTCACGTGATTTTGCCATGAATTATTTGAACTCATGCGAACCCAACGCAATTCTTTTTACCAATGGTGATAACGATACTTTCCCTTTGTGGTACGCACAGGATGTTGAAGGAATCCGTACCGATGTACGCGTTGTGAACCTGAGTCTTTTAAATACTGACTGGTATATTGACCAGATGAAAATGAAAGCGTATGAATCGGAACCTTTGCCTATTTCATTTACGCAAGACCAGTACCGACAAGGCACACGCGATTATCTACCTATTGAAGAAATAACTGATAAAGCAGTTGATACACGTGAGTGCATGAAAATTGTTGCCAGCGATGCACCTAACGCGAAAAAAGAATACGGTGATCATGCAATCAATTTTATTCCAACTAAAAAATTATTTATTCCTGTTGATTCAGCAGCAGTAGTAAGCAGTGGTTTTGTTCCGAAAGATGCAGCTGGAAAGGTTGTTAAGCAGGTGGAATGGGAACTTGATAAACGCTACATTTTAAAAAACGACATGATTGTTCTGGATATTCTTGCTAACAATAACTGGAAACGTCCTGTGTACTTTGCAGTAACCGTGGGCAGTGATAATTACCTCGGGCTATCAGATTATTTTCAGCTGGAGGGAATGACTTATAAAATCGTTCCAATAAAAACCATGAATGAGAATGGCGCAACAGGAAGAGTGAATACCGCAGTGATGTATGATAATGTGATGAATAAATTTAAATGGGGCGGCATGAAAAATCCTGCGCTTTACATGGATCCGGAAACTGTACGTTTAACTACGGGTCTTCGTTTGAACATGGCGCGACTGGCTTCTGCGCTTGTTGAAGAAAACAAAAAAGACTCAGCAATAAAAGTATTGGATTTATGTATTCAGGAAATGCCTGACCAAACTATTCCGTATAATTTTTTGATGATTGCCGTTGCTGAAGCATATTACAAAGCAAATGCGAATGACAAAGCGAATGCAATTTTGTTGCGCATGGCAGATATTTATGAGCACGAACTGAATTATTATTTTTCGTTAGAACCGCGTTTTGCGAAACTGGTGGAAGATGATATTGACCAGGCTTCATCTGTGTTACAGCGTTCACTATCACTTGCTATGGTTTACGACCAGAAAGAAGTTGCAGACAAGATTGAGAAAAAGCTGGATACGGTGTTGGAAAAAAATGGTGGGAAAAAGAGGAATTAATTTTTAAAAAATTGTTCTACGTAAGTCCGCCCATTATTTACAAATGGTTTTTCAGGGATGCTGTTTTTCGTGTTCCAACAGAAGAGAAAAAACTTTACCTCACCTTTGATGACGGGCCTGTTCCCGAAGCAACTCCATTTGTTTTAGAGCAACTGAAAAAGTATAACGCCAAGGCAACTTTTTTCTGCATCGGAAAAAATGTGAAAGAAAATCCTGAGTTGTATAAACAGGTTTTGGCTGAAGGACATAAAACAGCAAACCACACTTTTGACCATGTGAATGGATGGAAAACAAAAACAACGGATTACATTGCCAACACAGCTAAATGCGCTGAATTAGTTAATTCAAAATTATTTCGTCCGCCTTACGGGAAAATAACTCCGGCTCAATATTCTAATTTAAAATCTAATTACTCAATTGTTCTTTGGGATGTTTTAAGTTGGGATTTCAACATTGAAACTACACCTGAAAAATGTTTGCAGAATGTTTTGAAAAATGCAAAGCCGGGAAGCATCATCGTTTTCCACGACAGCAAAAAAGCGTTTAAGAATATGAGTTATGCGTTGCCGAGAGTGTTGGAATATTTTGTGGAAAAGGGCTACAGGTTTGAAGCTTTAAGCAAAACTATTGACCCGAGATAACTGTTACAAAACCTTTCTTTAAAATTACATTTATATCGTCAGAAAGGATGTAATAATATACTCCATCAGAGACCTTAATCCCATTCGTTTCTATACCTATCCAGTAAATATGTTTTGATGTTTCATAGTAAATTTGACTACCCCATCGGTTATAAACGTAAAAGTGAACAGGGGTTTCAACATCAATTAAAAGACCATCATTAAGGTTATCATTATTTGGTGTAATAATGTTCGGCAACTCAAGATTTTCTTCGTTTAAGTTCAAGGTGGAACTGATAGTATCGTAAAAATAAGTTTTATGTAAAATTGAATCAATACAAAAAAGAAAACTCCAAACAGAATCTTGTATTTGAATAACTTCAGCATCTGCGAGAAAATTAATTGTATCAAGAGCAGTATAATTAAATAAAGTTTCAATATCTAATAAAAGCTCCTGTGTCTGTAATAACGTATCATCCAAGCATTTTGAAACATCATTCACATCCATTTTTAATACTGAATAATGATTGCTTAATGAATCTATTATTGATGTTTGATACTGAACTAGTAATTGATTTTCTTTAGTGGAAATTATATCTTTTGGGAAAGACCAATGTTCCCATTCAAATATTTTAGTAGATAATAAATCACCCATAGAATTAAATTTCATAATACCAGCTTTTGATCCTTGCCAAACACCATTTACATAGCCAAATTCAGGTTCTATTAGAAGATATACATCGTCTTTTATTGTTGCAATACCAAAAGTTTCTCCTACATCCCATGAAGATTTATAATACTTTGACCAAATAACATTCCCACTTTCATCTAGTTTTATAATACCTGGAAACCAATCTTGGTTTTGAGTCCAAAAAATAGTTGCTGCATAAATGTCGTTATTATTATTCTTTGCAAATTCGGTTGCACCCATAATTATGTTCTTAACACTACTTATAGTATCCGCAAGAATCTTTGCAAAAAAGTTAGCACCACATAAAACATATTCATCTTCTGCTATTTTAAAAACATCTTTTATCTGACCATTGTAACTTGGAAAACGGTAACTATATTCTTGGTTCCCTGCCTCATTTATCTTAATAAAGAAAGGTTTATTATCTGTTTGTCCACCAAGAACAACTCCGTATTCATATATTTTAATATCATGACAAATAATATCGTTGCTATTACTATAAAATAACTTCTTTACCCAAATAATATTTCTTAACGAGTCAGTCTTGACAATAAATGGAATCCATCCATGCGGTGTGCCATAATCTCTATAAACATTAATTAGAAAATAAATATCATTATTTGCTGATTTAACTGCTTTGCAAATTTCCTCTGACCAACCAGGAACATCAAAAAAAGTTTCCCATAATAAGTTTCCAGTCCTATCAATTTCATGAAAATATGCTATTGAATTATCGGTGGTATCATTAATGTAAGAATAGAATTTCCTTCCACTAATTAAATAATTACCATTTGGTGTCTCAGTTACTGAGGATAGAGAAACACTATCTTCAATATCGTAAATTCTATGGAAATATTTTATGTATTCACTTTGAGAAAATGATGAATTTATAAGTAATAATAATTGAATAAGACAAATGAAGGATGTTTTCACTTTTACTTCAGAAAATTTATCGTAAGGCTAAAACAAAGATAATTTATAATCTTTATCAAGAATCTGCTCCCGCCACCACAATCACAATCTCTCCCTTCACAGTTTTACTTTCAAAATAAGTTTGCAATTCTTCCAGCGTTCCGCGCTGTGTTTCTTCAAACATCTTGGTGAGTTCGCGTGAAACAGATGCTTTTCGTTCTGCACCAAAAATTTCTTTCAATTGTTCCAATGCTTTTACCAAACGGTGTGGTGATTCATATAAAACAATGGTGCAATCTAATGTTGCAAGAAATTGCAAACGGGTTTGTCTTCCTTTTTTCTGAGGCAAAAAACCTTCAAAATAAAAACGGTCGCAGGGCAAACCTGAGTTGACAAGTGCAGGAACAAAAGCTGTCGGCCCCGGCAGACATTCAATTTCTACACCTGCATTTACACATTCACGCACCAGTAAAAAACCGGGGTCTGAAATTCCCGGAGTTCCGGCATCGGTGACTAATGCAATATTTTCACCGTTGGCAATGCGCGATGCAATATGTTGCACAGTTTCGTGCTCGTTGTGCTGATGATGCGCTTGTATCTTTTTTTCTATTCCAAAATGTTTCAACAGATTTCCGGAAGTGCGTGTGTCTTCAGCAAGAATAACATCCACCTCTTTTAAAATCCTCAACGCACGCAGCGTGATATCTTCAAGGTTTCCGATGGGCGTGGGGACAAGGTAAAGTTTAGACATTACGGAGTCGCTTTTCGTTTTTTCCAAATTGCAGGTCTCCGCTTTTGATGAACCACTGCAATAATTATAATGTGGTTTTTTTCAATGAGGTAATAAACGGCATAGGGAAAACGAGCAATTAGTGCCCGCCTGATTTGCTTATGCAATACTGCATAGATAAATGGATTTCGTTTAACTAAACTTATCTCTGCTTCAAGAGAAAGCAGAAAATCATCATCGAGACCGGGTCTTTGGAGCGCATACCACCGAAGCGCATCAAGTATATCATTTTCTGCTGCCGGAGTTTGCGAAATAGAAAATATCATTTCTTTTTTCTCTTCAATTCCTTTTTGAAATCTTCCCAAGACCTTACATTTTCAGGATTTTTTTTGTAGGAAGCAAGTCGTTCATCAAGAAGTTCCTTTTCTTCTTTGCTTAATTTCAACTTTGAATTTTCAGAAGCAATATTATCCCAAATGGTTTCCACCATCATTATTTTTTCTGCTGTGCTGAGTTTGAGAATATCAGATATTTCAGGTCTCATAGGAGTCTAATTTTATTACAAATATACAAAGTCAAATTTTGATTTTTAAAAACTCTTTACAAAATCCGTCAGCAATCGAAACAAGTCCTGAAACTCAGTCAATGGTAGCGTTTCGGGTTTGTCATATACATCGTGATACGCTTTTATTCCGCCCATCGTGTAAATGAAAAACGCAGGAACTCCTTTTTCGGTAAAATAATAATGGTCGCTGTTGGCGGCTTTGCCGCGCACTTTTACCTGAGCTAAATATTTTTTTGCATCGTTTAGTTCTACTAATTTGTTGAACTGTTTTTCAAACACAGTACCGTTCACAACGGTAATTCCTTCATCACCGGTTCCTGCTAAATCAATGTTTATGAGGAATTTTATTTCTTCCAAGGGGAACACCGGATTTTCGGTATAAAATTTTGAGCCTACTAATCCTGCTTCTTCTGCACCAAAAAAGATAAAGACTATTGTGTAATCAGGCTTGTTTTCGGGCTTGGAATAATATTGAGCCAAGCTAAGCAGCATAGACGTTCCGCTGGCATTGTCGTTAGCACCGGGAAATAATGTTTCTTTTCCCATCATCCCAAGATGGTCATAATGCGCGGAGAAAACTATACTGCTGTCGGGATTTTTTTTGCCTTCAATAAAACCAAGAATATTTTGCGAATTGTATTTCGATACAAACTTATTACTGATATTTAGTTTTATTTTTTTCGCATTTGCGGGAAAAGATTTTTTTAAAACTTCAACTTCAGTAAATGATGAAACTTCCTGCGAAACGCCCCATGTCAACTTTTCAGAAACTTTTTTTAGTATAACCTTTGCTTCAAACGGGTTTTTTTTCAGCAGTAAGAAAATATTCTTTCTGCACTTTGTTAAAACCTGTGGAATCAATTAAAACTGCTTTCCCTTTTTTATCTGTTTTCTCAAACTCATCCATTTTATTCGGGTTGCCAATCACCGATTTATCCAGATAAATTAGTTCATACTCACCGCTCACAGAAGGCGCATCAGGCGAAACAATAAAATCAATTCCGGGTTGTAATTTCTTTCCGTCAACGTCTACTTCCATTGCTTCAGGAAATGTGTTTACATTCATTTTAAAATCCTGATAGAAGTTAAAATCAAAAGGTGTCACACCCATCTTTTCCAGTTGATTGCGGAGGTAATGTGCTGCCGCTTCATCGCCATTATTTACATAACCGCGACCATATAGTTCGGGTGCGCACAAATCATTAATTGCTTTTCGTGCAAAGTCCATATCCTGCGCAAATGCAGCATTGACAAGGAAAAACAGAATTATTGTTTCACGCAGAGGGCGCAGAGTAGTGAAGAGCGCAGAGAAAAATCTGATTTTTGACTTCATAATTTGTTTGCGAATTTACCTATTAATAGAAAACATGACACACCTCATTTTTTTGTGAGGCAAGGTTTGTCTAATTTAGCCACACCAAAACAGAAAACATGCCCATTTATCATAAGCTTGGAAAGATACCGCAAAAGCGCCACACGGTTTTTAAAAACAAAGACGGCAAGTATTATTATGAACAGCTTTTCGGAACGGAAGGTTTTTCAGGAATGTCTTCATTGTTATATCATGTTCATCGACCAACTCAGGTAAAAGAAATTGTAAAGTCGTACAGCGTGGCACCGAAAATTGCGGACGCAAAAAATATAAAAGCGCGTTTGTTGGAAGGATTTAAAATTGCTCCAACAGATGATTTTCTGGAAAGCAGGAAATATATGCTGGTGAATAACGATGTGCTGCTGGGGCTTGCCGCCCCGCGCAAATCGCTGACAAGTTATTTTTACAAAAACGCGGATGCAGATGAATTGCTTTTCATTCACAAAGGCACGGGAACTCTGAAAACCTTTCTGGGAAATATTCAATTTGAATACGGAGATTATTTAGTCATTCCGCGCGGAATGATTTACCAGATTGAATTTGATACAACTGATAACAGACTGTTATTTTTAGAATCATTCTCACCGATTTATACACCCAAACGTTACCGCAATCCATTCGGACAATTGTTGGAACACTCGCCTTACTGCGAAAGGGATTTGAAACTTCCGAAAAATCTGGAGACCAACGACAAGAAAGGAAACTTCCTGATGAAGATTAAGAAAGAAGGAATGATTCACGAAGTGGTTTACGCCACACATCCTTTTGATGTGGTTGGCTGGGATGGCTACAATTTTCCTTACGGGTTTTCCATTCACAATTTTGAACCCATAACAGGAAGAGTTCACCAGCCACCACCAGTGCACCAGACTTTTGAAACAAATACGTTTGTTGTGTGTTCGTTTTGCCCACGGTTGTATGATTATCATCCTAAATCAGTTCCTGCACCTTACAATCACAGCAACATTGACAGCGATGAGGTGTTGTATTATGTAGACGGTGACTTCATGAGCAGAAATAATATCAAGCAAGGACATATTACTCTGCATCCTAAAGGCATTCCGCACGGACCGGCACCTGGAGCAATGGAACGTAGCATCGGACAAAAAGAAACGCAGGAACTGGCGGTGATGGTGGATACATTCCGCCCATTGATGGTAACAGAAGATGCGATGAAACTTGATGATAAAGTTTATTACAAGAGTTGGGTTGGATAACACAATTATTAAAGAATAAAAACAATGGGACAGATAAAAAATGTAGAATACGGTTTAGAAAAAATCTTTGAAGGGGCGCAGGATTTTTTGCCTTTGCTCGGTACTGACTATGTAGAATTTTATGTGGGCAATGCAAAACAGAGTGCTCACTTTTACAAAACAGCTTTCGGCTTTCAGTCCCTCGCATATTCAGGTTTGGAAACAGGTGTGCGCGACAAAGCATCGTATGTGTTGGCTCAGGATAAAATCCGTTTGGTGCTTACCACACCGCTCAACAGTGATTCGCCTATTAATGCGCATTTGCGTAAACATGGTGATGGTGTGAAGGTGATTGCCCTGTGGGTTGAAGATGCAACCAAAGCGTTTGAAGAAACAACCAAACGCGGAGCAAATCCATTTATGAACCCAACCGTTGAGAAAGATGAATTTGGCGAAGTGGTGCGCAGTGGAATTTATACCTATGGTGAAACTGTCCACCTTTTTGTGGAGCGCAAAAACTATAAAGGCACTTTTCTTCCCGGCTACAAACCCTGGAAATCGGATTACAATCCAACACCTGTAGGCTTGAAGTTTATTGACCACATGGTAGGAAATGTTGGCTGGGGCGAAATGAACAAAACCGTGAAATGGTATGAGGATGTTATGGGGTTTGTGAATTTTCTTTCGTTTGACGACAAGCAAATTCACACCGAATACTCTGCGCTGATGAGTAAAGTAATGAGCAACGGAAACGGTAGAATAAAATTCCCGATCAATGAACCGGCTGAAGGAAAAAAGAAATCACAGATTGAAGAATACCTTGATTTTTATGAAAGCGCGGGAGTGCAGCATATTGCCGTGGCGACAGATGATATCATAAAAACAGTTACAGAATTAAGAGCGCGTGGAGTAGAATTTTTATCCGCTCCTCCCCGCGCCTATTATGAAGAAGTTCCGGCACGTTTAGGAGAACACATGAAAATGATGCATGAAGATATTTCGGTTTTGGAAAAACTTGCCATTCTTGTTGATGCAGATGAAGAAGGTTACCTGCTACAAATCTTCACCAAGCCTGTTGAAGACCGCCCCACTTTGTTTTTTGAAATTATTCAGCGGATGGGAGCAAGAGGTTTTGGGGCGGGTAATTTCAAAGCATTGTTTGAGTCTATTGAACGGGAGCAGGAGAAGAGAGGGACGCTTTAATATTTATTATAGTATAGCAAAGTTTCATCATGCAAAACCAAAGAAGAAATTTCCTCAGCAAAGTCGGCAAAGCAGCCGGTGCAATCACTATCGGCTCATGGCTTGATCCTTTTAATGCTTTAGCAATTGACGAAGCATTTGAGCGCGTTCAATCACTTTCACCAAATGCAGTGGCCGAAGATGAAGATTTCTGGAGATGGGTGCGCCAATGCTATACGCTGAATTATGACATCATCAATCTCAACAATGGAGGTGTAAGTCCGCAACCAAAAGTAGTGCAGGATGCCTTTGAAAATTTCAATCGCACAAGCAACTTCGGTCCTTCATATTATATGTGGCGCATCATTGATCAGGGGCGCGAACCTTTGAGAAGAGAACTTGCTGAACTTGCCGGTTGCTCTGCTGAAGAAGTTGTGGTGAATCGTAATGCCACCGAGGCTTTAGAGACTATCATTTTCGGATTAAATCTGAAAGAAGGGGATGAAATTGTGTTGTGTAAATACGATTATCCCAACATGAAAAACGCATGGCTGCAACGCGAGAAACGGGATAAAATAAAATTGGTGTGGGTTGATTTGCCTGTGCCTGCCGAGAATGATGACGAGATTGTTTCCATCTATGAAAAAGCATTCACCAGTAAAACAAAAGTGGTTCATGTTACCCACGTCATCAACTGGACAGGACAAATTCTTCCGGTAAGAAAAATTGCGGACAAGGCACACGCAAAAGGAATTGAAGTGCTGTGCGATGGCGCACATTCATTCGCGCATATTGATTACAAAATTCCTGACCTTGGTTGTGATTATTTCGGAACGAGTTTACATAAGTGGCTCTGTGCACCTTTCGGTTCAGGAATGATGTATATCAAAAAAGAAAAAATCAAAAACATCTGGCCACTGTTTGGTAATGACAACCCTCAGAGTGAAGACATCCGTAAGTTTGAATCGCAGGGAACACGCAGTTTTGCAACGGAGCAGGCTATCCGCAACGCGATTGAGTTTCATCTAATTATTGGCTCAGGAAGAAAACAACAAAGACTTCAGTTTTTAAAAACTTACTGGACAGAAAAAGTAAAGGATGTTCCAAAAGTTAAATTCTATACGTCAATGAAACCTGAATACTCTTGCGCTCTTTTCAATATAGGAATTGAAGGAGTTACTAATCCATGGGAGATTGAAAACCAGTTATTCAACGATTACAAAATTCACGTTACTTCTGTAAATCATGAAGCAGTAATTGGTGTGAGAATTACTCCGCATATTTACACTTCACTGCGTGACTTGGATTTGTTAGTGAAAGCGATAAAAGAGATAGCTGCGAAATAATCAGTACAACACCAGTTTTTTAGTTTCTGTTCCTGCAGGAGTAGATAGTCGCACAAAATAAATTCCGCTCTCCAAAGTTGATAAATCAAACGTTTTAGAATAATCACCGGAGAAGTTTTCCATCTTTTCTTTCATCACACTTTGTCCTAAAGTATTGAAAAATTCAATGCTGTAATTTTCTGCAACAACAGAATGAAAAGTAATTTTTATTTTATCAGTAGCAGGATTTGGAAAAATATTAAACCTGTTTGCAGTAACTTCTGAAACACCTGTCGGATCGCCCGGGTCAAGCGTAATATCATCAACAGCAAAGGAAGGGTCTGAGCCAACCCCGTCATCATTATTTACCCAGCGGAAACCAAATTTCACGTTTGCATTATGGTCAGCGCTTTGAGGCAACTGGACAGAATGAGCAGTCCATGTTCCCTGTCCACCAGAACAATTGGACGTTGTTTTTGGAAGGTTCTCAAGCAAAGCCCATGCTGTTATGCCATCGTAATACCAAAGCTCTGCATTGTCATTGGCTCCATCACCGTTTTCCATGTAATTAAACGAGAGAGTGATGTTACTTTTTCCGCTGCAATCAATTGCTGGAGATGCAATGCGTTTATCGGTTAAAACACAAATACCAAGCCCTGCACAAACTCCGCCATTATTATAGGATGCGCCATTATCAGCGGGAAGTGTGCCAAAAATACCAAGGTCGGCAAATACATTTCCAACATGCAACGTTCTGTTCAATTGTGTTGGCGTATCAAGGCAACCATCTCCACAATTGCCAACACCTCTTCCTGCTTCAGTAGCACTGACAAAAAACTCGTTTGCATAAGGATCATTGGTTCCGGTGTTGGGAACTGACCACGCACCGTTTGTGCCTGTATATGCAGATGCAAGTGTTCCCTGCGAACAGTTATTTCCGGTTCCGAAATCTTCAGTCCAGAAAGGTTGTGCGGATAAAGTAAGAAAGTAAGAGAGAGAGAAAATCAGAAGTAGAAATTTCTTCATGGTTAAATAGTTTTAGTTGAGTAAAATAAAACAATAATAATCAGGCTTCCAAATTTTTTACCAGCATCTGAACAGTTTTTCTGCTTTTCAATTCAAGAAGAATTTCAGTGTTTACTGTTACACGTTCAATCGTTTGTTGGTCATAGTGACGGATTGTTATAAGCTCCAGTCCTGAATTGTAAACAACTTTAAAATCTTCTTGCAATGCAACAATCAATAGAGGAATTTTATATTTATCATCATCCACACTTACCGAAAAACTGATGGCAGTATTTTGCATGATGTTGATTTTTATTCCGGCCTCTGAAAAAGTTTTAAAAATTTCCATCAGGTTTTTTTCCACGATAAATGAAAAATCTTTTGACATGATAGAAATCAAAACCTGATTCATTCTGTAAATGAAAGAAGGAATCTGCTGAGGATTTTCTGTATTCGATACAATTGTTCCGGTTTTCTCTGGTTCAATAAAAGATTTTACATACAACGGAATTCCCTTATTCTGCAAGGGTTGTATAGTTTTCGGATGTATCACACTTGTTCCGAACCAGGCCAACTCAATGGCATCACGGTAAGAAATTTTGTCTAACAAAACTGTATCGTCAAACCATTTCGGGTCGGCATTCAATACGCCCGGCACATCTTTCCAGATAGTTACATCCTGTGCAGGAAGCATGTAAGCGAAGATTGCAGCTGTAAAATCTGAACCTTCTCTTCCAAGCGTAGTGGTATAGTTTTCAGAAGTAACTCCGATAAAACCTTGCGTGATGGCAAGCTTTGTTTTTCCTTCTGCAAAAAGCGGAATTAATTTTTGCTGCACATTTTTTTCAGTTGCTTCCCAGTTAACGGCAGCACTTCTCCATGTCTCTTCTGTGCTGATATAATCGCGTGCATCGAGCCAACGGTTTTGCAACCCGGTTTCATTTAAATAGGCGCTAACAATACGTGTGGCAATCACTTCACCAATAGAAACAATCTGGTCGTATTCAAAATCAAAACCCTTGGTTGGTTCGCCATCTGTAGCCCATTCCAGTTCAGCAAAAACATTATTAATAAGATCAAAAACAGGATGATTTTCAGTGCTGAAAAGCTCATTCATAATACTGAGATGATATTCACGGATAGGTTTTATCTGTTCAGCAACATCAGCATTTTTATGATAAAAAACTTCCGCAACTTTCTCAAGCATATTGGTAGTTTTTCCCATTGCAGAAACCACAACAAGAATTTTTTCTTCTTTATACTTCTGAAGAATTTTTGCAACATTTCTTACGCCTGCCGCATCTTTTACTGATGCCCCACCGAATTTAAACACTTTCATCTCAAATAATTTTCTGCGAATATAGCACGTCACCCTGAACTTGTTTCAGGGTCTTAATAATGAGATGCTGAAACAAGTTCTGCATGACGGACAAAATAAATTCCACTTTTTCACCGTTACTTTTAATATAATCCGCATTTTTACCTTCACAGATGAAGAGCAGTCAGCCCAACGAAAAAGATCTGATTATTGCCGCACAAAGCAATCCCGAACGCTTTGCGCATTTGTATGACCATTGGTATAAACCGGTTTTTCTTTTTGTTTTCAAACGCATCAATGACAAAGAAACAACGGCAGATATTACTTCACAGGTTTTTCTGAAAGCTCTTGTTAATTTGAAGAATTATAAATTCACAGGCGCACCTTTTTCGGCATGGTTATTCAGGATTGCCATTAATGAAGTAAATATGTTTTATCGTAAAGGCAGTAAAAACACAACTGTTCCATTGGATGAAGATGATTTGAGAAAGCTTACAGAGGAAGCCGGTGAAGAAGAAACAGAAGAAAATTATATACTGCTGACTGAGGCATTGAATGAGTTACCGGAAGAGCAAACCCATTTAATTGAACTTCGTTTCTTTGACAAAAATTCATTCCTTGACATGGCACATATTTTGGGATTGACCGAAGCAGGAACAAAGATGAAAGTGTATCGTGTACTGGAGAAACTGAAAAATAGTATTACTTTGAAACGCCAGAAAAAGCAATGAGCAAATTTAAGTTTGATAAAAATAAAAAGCCGCTGCCGGGTGATGATGAAATCAGCA
>CAMDBK010000034.1 GCA_945889235.1 Chitinophaga pinensis | reverse complement strand
GTTCAGGCTGTAGGTAAAGTTACCGCCAATGGTGAGGAATTTTGCAATACGCACTTCAAATTCGGGTTCAATTCCGGTGCGGTAACTTTTTGCAATATTGGTGCGGGTATAGCTGCCTACATCATTAATTTGTCCGGTAAGAACCAATTGATTTTTATAATCCATCAGGTAATAGGTAACACCGAAACGGAAATTTTTTCCGTTCAGTTTATAGCCTGCTTCCACATTGTTAAGCATTTCGTGTTTCGGTCTGCTGCCGGGTGTTGATTGCGTAAAATCATCGCGTACCGGTTCACGGTTGCCGCGGCTGTACGAGAGATACAGGTGCTGACGTCCGTTGATTTCATAAACCAGTCCGGCTTTAGGATTGAAGAAGTTAAACGTAACCTGTTGCTCCACATTTTGCAACAGATTGTTATACCCTATAAATGAATACTGAATGTTGCGGTATTGCAGATCAATAAACGCATTCAGTTTGTTGCCTATGCGGTAGTTGGCTTTGAAGTAGGCGTTCACATCGGTTTTGCTTGCATCATCATTATAATACTTTTGATTGATAGCCGAGTTGGAAGCATATTGAGCCCAGATAATAGTTCCGTAATGCCCGCCTGTATAGTTATTGGCAGCACCACCCAGTATAGCCGAAAAGCGTTTGTCGTTAGTGTATTCAAACGAATACGTAACACCGTAAAAATTGTTGTCTAACCAGCGCTGACGTATAAAATCAGAAGTGGTAATGGTATCGCTGCCTATAACGGGATTTACCAAACCATAATCAGCAAAGGCATCCTGTGTGCGGTATTGCTCGTAATAACCGCGCCCTTTGGTGTAATGCAAAGCTGCGTTCATTTTAAATGCGCGGGTAAAGGTCTGTGAAAACAAAAGCTGATAATGGTCCTGCTGATAGTTGTCGGTTTCGTTATCATAGGTGTAATAATTATAGGTGCGGTTGGTAGCTAATGAATCCTGCGGAACACCATACCAGCTCTGGTAGGTTTTTTCTTTTCCCGAAAAATTGACAAAACGTAACATTGTGTTTTTACCATAGTAAGCCGCAGATAAATAATACGATTTCAAATCAGAATTTGCTCTGTCCATATATCCGTCTGAACTTATTTTTGATAAACGGGCATCCACCGTAAAATGATCGGAAAGCAAGCCCGAACCCGCTTTAATAGTATGTTTCCACGTGTTGAAGGAGCCATACGAATTACTGATTTCTGCATAAGGTTTTACATTCAGTTGTGCGGTTTGAATATTTAAACTGGCACCAAAAGCCGCAGCGCCATTGGTAGAAGTTCCCACCCCACGCTGCACCTGTATATTCTCAACCGATGAAGCAAGGTCGGGTGTATTTACCCACCAGGTGCCGTGTGATTCAGAATCATTCATCGGTATTCCGTTTACGGTAACATTAATGCGCGTGGCATCACTGCCGCGGATATTGATGCCGGTGTAGCCTACTCCCGCGCCTGCATCGGAGTTTACAATTACCGAAGGCAGTTGCTGCAACAGAAAAGGAATATCCTGACCCAGATTGTTTTTTGCGATTTGTTCTTTGCTTACCTCAGAATAAGTAGTGGCTGTATTTTTTCCGGCACGGGTGGCTGATACAACCACCTCATCTGATATCACTGTTTTTTTAGTCAGTACAATATTCAGTTCCTGATTACCGTTCAGCTGAATATCTTTTTCCAGTATTTCGTAACCGATAAAACTCACCACTAGTGTATAAGCTCCGTTGTGCATGTTATTCAAAACAAACTTACCCTCCGCATTGGTGCTGGTTGCTTTGTACGTGCTTTTAATACTTACGCTTGCTCCGGCAAGTGTTTCTGTTTCGTCTGAAACGGTTCCGGTGATGGTGGATTGCGCAAAAGATGAATTAGAAGCAAGAAGTAAGAAGCAGGAAACAAGAATAGATAGTTCTGCTTTTTGAAATGATGATTTCATGTCCCGGTTTTTAACTGGTTTAAATAATCTTGAAAACCAGGAGCAGGCTTCCGTACACTAAATTTTTTATTTCCTCTTCCCTTCGCAGGCATTATCCTGAGCAGGTTATTCGGGTATAATCTCAGCCCCCCGTCTCGCCTTAGGCGAGAGGGAAACACCCCTTGAGACGGGGCAAATGTAAATAAATATTCAGCTTATTTCTCAGCCAACTGAGTTGTGTCGTTTAACATATTTTAATGCACTTTGTTGATATTTTATAGACAAACACTTGTTTTTTGTCTATTAATACCTTATTATTGTAGTCGAAATTTATTTACATTTTTCATTAAAGAATAAATTTTTCAATAATAAGATGAGAATTTTAAAGATAAAGCAAACCAAAGTAACTCCTAAGGTTGAGTTTGATTCAATCAACAATACCTTAACTTTTGAAGGAAAAATATTGTGTGATAATACTCCTGAATTTTTTGAACCTATAAATAACTGGCTGCAGGAATATGAACTGGAAGCTGCTGATAAAACTGCCCTTAATTTCAGCCTTGAATACCTGAATACAAGCTCATCAAAATATTTGTTGAACATGCTAAAGCGATTTGAAAAATTAAATCAGGGCGGCAAAAAAGTAGAAGTAAACTGGAATTATGAAGCAGATGATGATGACATAAAAGAAGCAGGTGAAGATTTTCACCAGATGGTTGATATGCCATTTACATTTGTTGAAAAAGAAGAATTTGTAGACTAACTACACAAACGCCTCTTTTACGGGCAGCACATCAATTTTACGGTTATCAATATTAAACCGGTCGCCATTAGCAAGAATGTGTGTTACCAGATTTGACATAGACATGGGCGTACCTTCTCTCAATATGGCGTGATTATTATGCGTTAAATGACTGGGGTCAAATAGCACCACCATCCCAGAGCCAATTACCTTAAACTCGTTGCAGTGTTTTATAATTAAACCTGTATCGTCTGCCAAACCAACTCCAATCAGGTTGGGAAACATGGCAACAGCTTCCGCCATTCTTCCAAACCTTCCGCGCTTGATAAAGTGGGTATCAATAATCAGTTCAGGAATAAAACCCATTCCTTTTTTCATAATCACAGCGCCTTTCTGCAATGCCTCTGAACTGCTTCCGCCACCAATCATTTCGCTGGCCATAGCCATGGCTCCCGCGCTGGTTCCCGCAACAACAAAACCTTCTTCATTTTCAAAACGCTCCTGAATAATGCGGTGCATGGTTGAGCCACCAATAAACATAACAATGCGACTCTGGTCGCCACCCGAAAACATAATACAGTTGGCTTCGCGTATGTGTTTTAAATTTTCGGGGTCTTCAGCCTGACTGCGCTCCAGGATATTTAAAACCACTACTTCCTTGCATCCAAGTGTTGTAAAAGCGTTGCGGTAAATCTCGCCAACCTCAACGGGAATGCTGGATGCAGTGGGTATTACTACTATCTTAGCATTGTTGCCTCCGCTCTCTCTAACAACGTGCGCCAGTATTCCTTTTTCAATGAAGTCAATACCCTTGTATTCGTTTTCCCCCTTATCTTCATGCCCCCCGATTGGAATCAATGTTCCTTTAATTTCCGTTTTGCCAAGCATAATTACTTTTACTTTAGGCGGCAAAATTGTGGATTATTAATTTACGCCTATTAACAATTTAGTAAAGTTATCAAGACATTTAAGAGAGATATGAGATGTTAGATTTGAGATATGAGAACAACGATTAATCAATATACCCTATGAAAATTATTGAAATAAATGCAATGCGCGGACCAAACTACTGGTCGGTAAATCGTCATAAACTTATTGTGATGGTGCTTGACCTTGAAGAGTTGGAAGAACGCTCCACCGAGAAGATTGACGGTTTTGCCAAACGCATGATGGACATGTTTCCTTCGCTGATGTCGCATCGTTGTTCGGTGGGAACAGAAGGTGGTTTTCTTGAACGTGTGAATGAAGGCACCTGGATGGGACATGTGATAGAACACATTGCTTTGGAGATACAAACCCTTGCCGGAATGGATGTGGGTTTCGGGCGTACCCGGGATTACGGAACCAAAGGCGTTTACAACGTGGTGTTTGATTACATGGAAGAAAAAGTGGGACGCTTTGCAGCCCGCTCTGCCACTAATATTGCACAGGCATTAGTTGATGGAGTTCCGTATGATTTAGAAGCTGATATTCAGGAAATGCGCGAGCTACGCGAAGGTGAACGACTTGGTCCGAGCACCGGTTCTATTATTGAAGAAGCGGAACACCGCGGCATTCCGTGGATTCGATTGAACAAATATTCGCTGTGTCAGTTGGGGTATGGTGCTAATCAGAAACGTATACAGGCCACTGTTACCAGTCAAACCGGAAGCATAGGAGTAGAGCTTGCGGGTGATAAAGAAGATACTAAGTTTTTGCTGGAGCAAGCTGAAGTGCCTGTTCCCAAAGGTGATATAGTAAGGAGCGAGGAAGGATTGAAAGATGCAGTTGCCCGTGTGAAATATCCGTTGGTGGTAAAACCAATTAACGGAAATCACGGACGCGGAATTACAGCCAACATCAATAACTGGGACGATGCAGTTGTAGCTTTTGCTGCTGCTAAAAAAGTGTCAAATTCGGTGATAGTTGAGAAATACATTGTTGGTGAAGATTTTCGTTTGCTCGTTATCAATTACAAATTGGTGGCTGCTGCCAAACGCACTGCTGCTCACGTAAAGGGCGATGGTAAATCCACTATTCAGCAACTGATTGATAAAGTAAATGAAGACCCGCGCAGAGGCTATGGGCATGAGAAAGTGCTGACACAAATTGATGTCAACGATTTAACACTCGGTATTCTCGAAGAAAAAGGATTGACATTAGAATCAATTCCTAAAAAAGGAGAAATAATAAAACTGAAAGACACTGCAAACCTCAGCACAGGCGGTACAGCGGAAGATGTCACGGATATTGTGCATCCCTATAACGTGTTTATGTGTGAGCGTATTGCCCGCATCATAGGATTGGATATTTGCGGAATTGACATCATGACCACCGACATCAGCACACCGCTACCCGAAACCGGTGGCGCAGTGTTAGAAGTTAATGCCGGTCCTGGTTTCCGTATGCACCTTGCACCGGCAGAAGGGCTTCCGCGCAATGTTGCAGGACATGTGATTGATATGCTTTATCCTCCGGGTTCTACTTCGCGAATTCCAATTGTTGCCGTAACAGGCACCAACGGAAAAACTACCACCACACGCTTGATTGCACACATCATGAAAATGCGTGGTTATAAAGTTGGTTACACCACTACCGATGGAGTTTATATTCAGAACAAAATGTTGCAGGCTGGTGATTGCACCGGCCCTAACAGCGCTGAGTTTGTTCTCAAAGATCCTACTGTTGATTTTGCAGTGTTGGAATGCGCACGCGGTGGTTTGTTGCGTGCAGGTTTAGGTTTTAAAAAATGTGATGTGGGCATTGTTACCAACGTAGCTGCCGACCACCTTGGTCTCAAAGGTATTCACACCATTGACCAGTTGGCAAAGGTGAAAGGTGTTATTCCTGAATCAGTGTTGCCAGATGGCTATGCCATTTTAAATGCTGATGATGACCGCGTGTATGATATGCGCAAAACGGTAACTTGTAAAGTTGCTTTGTTTTCTATGGACGAAAATAGTGCACGCATAAAGAAGCATGCAAAGAAAGGTGGCCTTTCAGCACTTTACGAAAATGGTTATATCACTATTTCAAAAGGCGAATGGAAAATACGTGTTACCAAAGCGGTGAATGTTCCGCTTACGTTTGGCGGCAAAGCAGCGTTTATGATTCAGAATGTACTGCCAGCAGTGCTCACCGGCTATGTTCAGGGTTTAGCGATTGACGATATAAAAGCTGCATTAGAATCATTCATGCCATCACCTGCGCAAACTCCGGGAAGGCTGAATATGTTCAACTTCAAAGATTTTCAAATTATGTTGGATTATGCACATAATCCTGCCGGATTGCGTGCATTGAAAAATTTGATTGAAAAGATGGATGGTAGTCCTAAAATCGGAATCATTGCAGGAATTGGAGACAGGAGAGTGGAAGATAACAACGAGATTGGTCGCGTGGCTGCAGAGATGTTTGACGAGATAATTATCCGTCAGGATAAACACCTGCGCGGAAAAACCGAACAGGAAATAATAGGCATGATAAACGATGGAATAAAAAGTGTTGCACCTGATAAAAAGGTAACGATTATTCCTTCGGAAAAAGAAGCTATTACCTACGCTATTAAGCATGCCACCAAAGGCTGTCTGATTATTGTATGCAGTGATGTAGTGCCCGAAGCATTGAACCTTGTTATGAAATTTAAAGAAGAGGAAGCCAACAAGCTGTATGAGTTTTCAAAGGCTGATATTCCTAATTTGTAAAAACAATTTTACTTGATTTTCTTTAAAAATTGTTTTTATTTCTTGATTGTTTCATCCTTTTTTTCGCGTGGCCCCCTTTTATAAATAATAAGCCCTTGAAGAAAATTACGCAGTAGCTGGTCCCCACAGGGAACATAATTTGGATGATCGTCTTTACGGAATAATGCACTCAGCTCACTTTTAGAAATGTTAAAATCAGCCAGTTTTAATATATGGATAATATCATCATCTTTTAATTCAAGAGCGATACGTAGCTTTTTAAGTATATCATTGTTGGTAAGCATATTTCTCAGTTTGCACAAAATTAATCTAAAACTCTTGAATTGAAAAGCAATTGTAATTTCTTGAATTTTATTCAGGGTATATCAATTTTAAAAGTAAGAAAGAAGGATATAGTTTCACCTAGTATATTTCATAAGTGAAATAAAATTAATTGCTTAGAAAATAAAAGAATAATCTTTGTTGTAGGTAATAGAATAAGTAATAATACTAATGAAAACCCAAACCAATCAAAACCACATCTTTGAAAATGTAGCTCAAGAAGCCACTCATTTTACGGGCACTACAATTGCTTTTACTCTTGCTGTTACAGTTATAATAGTATGGATATTAACAGGTCCTTTTTTCAATTTTTCAGATACATGGCAACTGGTTATTAATACAAGCACAACCATCATTACATTTCTTATGGTTTTTCTTATTCAGCGAATGCAGAATAAAGATTCACGTGCAATTCATCTGAAGTTGAATGAACTTATTGCTTCATTAAAAGGACCGAGTAACAGGCTTATTGACGTAGAAGACCTTACAGAAGAGGAATTGGAAACACTTTCTAACTATTACCGTTTTCTAGCTGAGTTGGCTAAAAAGGAAAAAGATCTTTCGGTTTCTCATTCCATTGAAGAAGCTGTTGATCTTCATAAAGAAAAATATAATGAGAAATAAGCTGAAAATCCTGTAATTCCGATTTTTAGTATCTTGGCTCGCGAATAAAGTTCAATCACTGCCTGTAATGAAGATAAAACTACTCTTGTTTTTAGCGTTTAGCTTTTGCGTGAATTATTCATTCAGTGCTGAAAAAGATTCTATAAAAACTAATACCCCTAGTACATATAATTACAGCAAAGCTCCGTCAATAGGGTATAATATAGGCTATCTGAATTTTTTTGGAGATGTAAAACTGAACGGTTATAAACCTTCATTTGGCTCAAGATTAGGACATCAGTTCTACATTTCAATCCCTCTTTCAAAGTCATTTAATATTTCGTACAACTTTTTTGCCGGTAAAATTTTCGGTGAAGAAACAAGAAGCGCAGATAATCTGAACTTCCGCACATCACTGGTAGGGCAGGCGCTGATGGTGGAATATAATTTCTATGCTATTATTAAGCCGGAAGAGGATAGTAAACTGAGCCTTCTCCCTTTTATTGGGTTTGGCGTTGAAGCCCTTGTATTCAGGGCTAAAGCAGATATGAAGAATGCTTCCGAAAAAAAATATTATTACTGGGATGATGGTTCAATAAAAGATATGCCCCAGACCTCAGGAAATATTGATTTGGCTGTAAATATTGAACGCGACAATACCTATGAAACAGAGCTTCGTGATGCAAACCTTGATGGTTTTGGAAAGTATTCACAAATAACCTTTGCCATGCCTTTTACGTTTGGAGCTGATTTGAAAGTTGGTAAAAATTTGAATTTCAGATTGGGCGCAACCTATCATTATACGTTTTCTGATATGCTGGATAATGTCAGCAGTGTGGGTTCCGGCAACAGAAAAGGAGCTGCAGGGAAGGATATGTTCCTGTTTTCTTCGCTGGGTGTAAGCTATAAATTCGGTGCGCCTAAAAAGGAAAAAGGTGTTGATACGGATGAAGATGGTATTGCAGATATTCTTGATAAATGCCGCGAAACGCCTAAAGGCGTAAAAGTTGATAAGAATGGTTGTCCGCAGGTAAATGACAAAGACCGTGATGGTGACGGAGTACTTGATGTTGTTGATAAATGCAGAGATACAAAAGCTGGAGACAAAGTGGATAAAGAAGGTTGTTCAGAAGAACAAAAAGATAACTTGGTAAAAATTGCCCAGCAAGCTGATAGCATTGCTGCTGCAAAGGCAGTTAAGGATGCTGAAATCAAATCTGTAAATGATGGTTTTTATTTTGCCGACCTGAACAAAAACGGCAAAGTGGAAGTAAGCGAAGTAAATGAGTTTATTGACCGTTTATTTGACAATGATAAGAATGTTACGGTCCCTCTCATGGAGGAAATAATTGATTATTACTTTAGTCAGGATGATAAAGGAAATGACGTAAAAGAATTGGATAAAAAGGTTGAAGAAAAAATTGCCGGGAAAATGGATACAATAAAAACAACAAATGCATTACCCGAAATAGAAACCAAACCTATTGAAATAAAAGGAACGCTTGATGTAGAAACAAAACCAGTTGAAGCAAAGGGAATTCAGGAAGCAGAAAAAAAGCCTGTTGAACAAAAGGCACTGGAACCAAAATATTATTTTGCCGACCTGAATAAAAACGGAAAAATTGATAAAGAGGAATTAGATATTTTTATAAACCGTATGAATAAAGGCGATAAAAGTGTTCCGATTAAATTAATTGATGAAATTCTGGAAAAATATTTTAAACAGGATTAATAATAACATGATACTTTTGCCACAAACTAATATGTTGAAAAAACTCTACAACATTACATTGTTATCATTAACATGCTTTTCTGCTTTTTCGCAGGAAGGTAAAACCCTTGTTCCTAAAGACGAAAGCAAGGATACTTTTTATAAACCGCGGATTGGGCTAGGGGCCGGCATTTTTACATTTTTCGGTGAGGTGCGTGATAATAGTTTCTCTCATCTTTTTACCAGCAGCATGGCTTATGAAATAAATGTTGGAAGAAACATCAGCAAGGCATTTTCACTTGAACTGAGGGTTGTGCATGGCAACATGAAAGTAAATGAACGGGGTGTTGACCATAATTATAATTTCTCAAGTAACATCTGGAATGGCAGTGCCAACATCGTTTACAACTTTGATAACTTTTATAAAAGGCCTAAAGTAATTATGCCCTATGTTTCAGTTGGCTTGGGTTATTTGAGTTTTGATTCAAAAACTGATTTATTAAGCGCAACAGGAATACCTTATCACTACTGGACTGATGGTACAATCCGCAGTTTGGATGAAACAAACCCTCAGGCAGAAAATGCTGTAATTGTTCAACGTGATTATAAGTATGAAACCGATTTACGTCAGCAAAATCTCGACAGCCTTGGAAAGTATAAATTATTCAGCATGAGTATTCCTGTTTCAGGAGGAGTAAATTTCAGAGTTGGAAATCGTTTTACCATGCGTCTTGGAACTACTTATTATTTCAACTTTACTGACATGATAGATAATATTTCAGATAAAGGAACAGGCATTCGCAAAGGGAATAAAGCAAAAGATAATTTCCTGTTTACTTCTCTGGGCTTATCATACAGCCTGTGGGGCGATGGAATAAGAACTATGAAAGATAAGTATTATGAAGATATTGACTTTTCAACGTTAGATACGGAAGACAGTGATGGTGACGGAGTGCCTGATTTTGCTGACCGTTGCGGAAACACACCAAAAGGTGAAGGAGTTGATGAACATGGCTGCTCACTTGATAGTGATGTTGATTTTATTGCAGGAAATCAGGATAAAGAAACCGCTTCAAAAGCTGGTGCATTGGTAAATACATCCGGAGTAACATATAATGATTCAATGATTGCAAAAGAGCAACAGGATTCAATTGCTGTTTTGAGAAAAATGATTTCAACAATTTATCCAAGCGGAACAGACAGCCGCAAGGTAAGTCCCTATAAAACAGAAGACATGGAAATTCTGTCTCAGAAAGTTGAAATGATACAGCAGGATCTTCAGCGCAAAGATGATTTAGACAAATTCTTTAACAATGTAAGCGAAGAAGTAAAACGCAAAAAAATTACAGACCCGAAAGAAATTCAAACTGTGTTTAAAAATGCAACTGTTCAGTATAAAGAACTTACCAAGACTAATCCTGAACTTAATAAAACGCTTGAAGTAGCCGAACAAAAACCTGATGAACGTAAAACAATTCCATCTGAATTTTTAAATTCTGATTTAAATGAGGATGGCTTGCTTACCGCAGAAGAAATTCTAAAAGTTATAGAACAGTTTCTTGACGGAACTTCAAGCTATAGCCTGCAGCAGGTTTATGAAATGATAGATTATTACGATAAAAATATGAAAGGCGTTAGAGTTATTGATTTTGGCGGAACCAAAGGAGTTTACATTAACGGTAAGATGAATATTCTTCCAAAAGTAACCGACATTTCGCCACAGACAATTAAAAGAAAACAACTTGCCAAAGAGTTTAAAACAGTTGACTTAAACAGAGATGGAGAAATTACTCCTGATGAAATCAACAGCGTGATTAAACTTTACCAGGCAGGCAGTTCTTTATATAACAAAGAAATGCTTAACAAGTTGATTGATTTGTACCTTGAATAATCGGATGAGATTAATACTATTCGCAGCATTTTTTCTTACAGCATTTAGTAATTCATTTGCTCAGGAAACTCCAAAGCCTAAAAAGGAGAAAGAGACTTTAGTGGAAATTAAAGCATCACGCAAGTTTAACCCAAGCATTGGTGCAGGCATTGGAGCAACTCGTTTTTTTGGTGATGTTGAAGATGTTAATGCCACCAACATTCACAGGCTGGGCAACAGGCTTGCTTATAATTTTACTTTCAGAACAAATCTTTCCCGCTGTTTTAATCTTAGTCTAAGCAGCATTTTTGGAAAATTAAGTGGAAACGAAAATGAACACCGTGAGCACCGCAATTTCGAGTCAAAGATGTTCAGCATGGGCTTGAATGTTGAATATAATTTCAAACATTTTTACAACAATAAAAAACGTAAACCTTTTATTACTCCTTTTATAAGCGCAGGAATTTATTATGCAGATTATACTCCGCGTACAGACTTATATGACAGTAAAGGAAATTACTATTACTACTGGCAAGATGGTGTAATCAGAAATTTGCCCGAAGGCATTCCAAATACTGATGAAGCAAAAGTACTGGAGCGTGATTATAAGTATGAAACAACATTGACAGAAAAACCTGTTACAACTATTGCATTTCCTGTTGCAGGAGGTTTTGATCTTCATGTTTCAGAACGGGTAACGTTTAGAATCAGCGCCAGCTATTTCTTTACGTTAAGTGATAAACTTGATAATGTTATTGATAACAAAAGAGATGGTTATTATTACAATTCAATAGGTGTATTATTTAATTTTCTTTCTGAAAAGGATGACAAAATTCCGGGAGTTGACCCTGATTATAATTTTGTTGATTTTGAATCCTTGGACTTTGATGACTCTGATAACGATGGTGTTCCTGATCTGGAAGATAACTGCGGAAATACACCTCCATCTGTTCAAACCGATGCAAATGGTTGTCCGCTGGATATGGACAGAGATGGTATTGCTGATTATCTTGACAAGGAACCAAACAGCAAGATAGGAAGTGTGGTTGATGCAAATGGAGTAATGCTGAATTTCATGAACATAGCAGAAAATACGGTGGATGCTCCGGGTTTAAGCCGTTCAAAAGTAAATGATGCGTTCGTCTTTTCTGAAAAGTCAACTGATTCGCAGTACACCGTTCACGTAGCTACGTACGGAAATACTATTCCTGCAAATGAAAAAAGGAAACTGAATAATATTGATGGATTAGTAGAAACGAAAAAAGACACGCTTACAATTTACACTCTTGGAAGTTTTGCAAATTTTGCTGATGCTCAAAACAAGCAGAATGAATTGCTTTCACAAGGATATGATCAGGCGTTTGCCGCTACTCCCAAAGCTGTTAATGCTATTGCGCTTGAGCTAGAGAAAAGGTCGGTTATACAGATGAAAGAAAATAATAGTGTACGTGAAATTAATCCAGAACTTCCAGTTGATAAAGACGTTGTTAAATTTAAAGTTCAGCTCACAGAATACAGATTACGTTTGCAGGTTGATAAACTGGCTGACCTTATGGCACGTGAAGGAGTAGAGTTGAAAACGACTATTGGCGGATTGAAAATTTATATCATCGGTGCTTACGATACCTATGAACAGGCAAAGAAAATAAGAAAAGAAATTCTTGGCTATGGAGTTAAAGAAGCCGGCATTGTTGGTTCAATAAACAATAGTCCTGTTAGTGTTGAAGAGGCTCAGAAGTTTCTTGAAAATCTGAAAAAATAATTCGTGTCACTTTGAGCGTAGTTGAGAAGCGACAAAATAAATTCTGGCATTCAATTTGCGTAAAGAATAATAAATAACTAAATAAAATTATCATGAAAACTATTTTAAAAATCACCTTCGTTTGCATTGCAGCTTTTGCTTTCAATTCTGCTAATGCTCAAAGTGCATTAGACAGCAGAAAAATAACAAAAGTGGAAGCAAAGTCAGAAGTTAAATCAAAAGAAATTTCGCAGGAAAAAGTAAATACCGGTGGAATGAAAACAACAGCGGTTGAGGAAAGACAGGAAGCAAATCCGCAGACAATTAATGTTGCAAAGCAGGTTAACAACAGCCAAACGCCCGGAACAGCTAAAACTCCGGCACAAATGTCAAGACAACCACTGAAAAAAGAAACAGTTGGTAAAGCGCAGGAACAGGCGCCAAACAATCAGCTAAAGTAACAACAGCATTATTACTTTTAAAACCCGAAATGAAAGGAACAAATTATATCGCTTTATCCATTCCCATCTTCTTTATCCTTATCGGGGTTGAGTTGCTGGTTGGGTTTATTCAAAAAAGAAAATATTACCGGCTCAATGATTCAATCAATAACCTGAGCCTTGGTATTACATCACAGATTTCAGGCATTTTTCTGAAAACCATTTTGTTTTTTGGTTACCTGTTTTTATTCAATCATTTTGGAAAAGAACATTCCTTGCCCAATGAACTTTGGGTTTGGATTGTTTTATTTTTTTTGGTTGATTTTTGCTATTACTGGTTTCACAGGATGAGCCATGAGGTAAACGCCATGTGGGCTGCACACATTGTGCATCACCAGAGTGAGGAATACAACCTTTCTGTTGCGTTGCGCCAGAGTTCATTTCAGGGATTTTTTTCTTCTCTCTTTTACCTTCCGCTTGCCGTAATAGGTTTTGACCCAATTATGTTTGCTACGGTTGCTTCCTTCAATACGCTTTATCAATTTTGGATTCACACCAAAACAATTGGTAAGTTGGGTCCGCTGGAATGGGTGTTTAACACACCATCTCATCACCGTGTTCATCACGGAAGCAATCCTAAATACATTGACCGCAATCATGCGGGTTCATTAATTATCTGGGACCGCATGTTCGGCACTTTTCAGGAAGAAGAGGAAGAAGTTATTTACGGAATAACAACTCCTTTAAACAGTTGGAATCCCGTATGGGCAAACTTTCATTACTGGATTGATTTGTTCAATGTTGCAAAAAAAACAGGCTCATGGGCGGATAAAGTAAAAGAATTTTTAATGCCTCCGGGATGGTTTCCAAAAGAATTAGGTGGTTTTCAGCATCCGAAGGAAATTGATAAAGCTACTTACCACAAATACGATGGCGACAGTAAAAAATGGCACACCTATATTTTTGTTCAGTTTGTGGTTGTGCTGGGGCTGTCAACCGGAATTATTTTCGGTGAAAAGACAATGACATTTCTGCAACTAAGCCTTGTTTCATCTTATGCGGTTTGGGCATTGCTTAACCTTGGCGCTTTGTTTGAAAATAAATCCTGGATAAAAATTTCGGAATACCTGCGCTTTCCATTGACCATTGCCCTCAGCTTTGCTTTTTATGGGTATCAGTGGTTTCTGCTGATATTCACAGCAAGTATAATATACTCATTTGTTTCTGTGATTTGGTTTTGGAGAACAAATGCAAAAAAATATATATAGGTATTTAAATATTAAATATGTTTTTCTTTTATTGTTATTAATCTTAGTTTCAATTTACTAGGGCTTTAATTCCTAATTTTGAGGCAATGAATAACAAGCTCAAGTATATTTTCTTTTTTGCAGCTATCATTATCTTCAGTCATTTTCAGGCTTCCGCGCAGTATGCAGTAAATGGAAACGCTTCACAAACTTCCTGCAATTGTTATCAACTTACCCCCAACGCAGGAGGCCAAAGCGGCTCAGTATGGAACCTGAATCAGATTGATTTATCAAATCCTTTCGATTTTTATTTCGATGTCTTTCTGGGCTGTAATGATGGGGGTGCAGACGGAATTGCTTTTGTTCTTCAGCCTGTAAGCACTACGGTTGGAGGCAGTGGTGGGGGATTGGGCTATGCCGGTATTTCACCTTCGTTGGATGTAGAAATTGATACCTACCAAAATGGATGGGATCCGGGTGCCGACCATATTGCAATTATGCAAAACGGTGATGTCAATCACGGCAGCGGAAATAATCTTGCAGGTCCTATTGGTATTCCAAATATTGAAGACTGCGCGTATCATGTTTTTCGCATAACGTGGGACCCTGTAACCAATACGCTGAATGTTTACCTTGATGGAAACCTTATAACAACTTACAACGGAGATATCATCAACAACATTTTTGGTGGCAACCCAAGTGTGTATTGGGGTTTTACTGCGGGAACAGGTGGCTCGATAAATGACCAGCGTTTTTGTGTCAGCATTAATCCTGTTATTCTTGTTGCTCCATCAAACAACTGCCTTGGTGATATAACTCATTTTACTGACCAGAGCTACAGCCCGATTGGTCCTATCACTGCATGGCTATGGGATTTTGGTGACGGAAATACTTCTCCTTTGCAAAATCCTGATAACACGTATGCAACATCAGGAATATTTAATGTTCAACTTACTGTTACCGATATTAATGGTTGCACCAATTCTGTTACCACTTCCGTTACTATTTTTCCGGCTGCGGTTGCAGCAGCAGGTCCGGATGATGCTTTTTGTGATGGCAGTAATGTAACCCTTGCCGGTGGCGGGGGAACAGGGTATGTGTGGTCGCCAAACACAGGTTTAAGCAATGAGTTTATTGCCAATCCTGTTGCCAATCCTGCTGTTTCAACAACGTACACACTTACAGTTACCGATGTCAATGGCTGTCAGGATACAGATGATGTTATTATTACTGTAAACCCTTTACCAACGGCAAATTTTACTGCAACAAATGAATGTTTCGGAACGGCAATTCAGTTCAACGACCAGAGTGTTATAGCTTCTGGAACTATTACGCAATGGAACTGGGATTTTGATGATGCAACAAATTCAGCAGCACAAAGTCCATCACATAATTATGCTGCTGACGGAACTTATAACGTAACGCTGGTTGTTACTTCAGGAGCAAATTGCACTTCAACTATTACGCAGCAGGCAACGGTGTATGCTATGCCTGTTGCGGATTTCAGCGCTACCAGTGTGTGTGCTGCAACGGTTACTGATTTTACTGACCTCACTGTTTTAAACTCAGGTGTAATATCAACATGGGACTGGAATTTTGGCGATGGAACTGCTCATTCAAACAACATTAATCCACAGCATATTTATCCAACAGGAAGTGTTAATAATGTGACACTTACCATTACTTCAGACTTTGGTTGTATAAATGCAATCACACACCCTGTAACGGTTTACCAGATTCCGGTTGCAGACTTTACAGCAACCAATGCCTGCCTTGGTGATATCGCTACCTTCGCTGATAATTCAACCATTCCTGCAGGAACTATTACCGGATGGGTCTGGTCTTTTGGTAACGGAATTTTTTCTGTTGCAGCGCAGGATACCGTTTATCTTTATCCTTCTGCCGGAACGTATATGGTAGGAATTCAGGTAACCAGTGATAACGGTTGCACGGATACCGAAACAGGAAATATTACCGTTTCAGACTTGCCTGTTGCTGATTTTTCGTTCAGTGATATT
>CAMDBK010000033.1 GCA_945889235.1 Chitinophaga pinensis | reverse complement strand
AGGTAACCGTATTCGCACCAACATTTGCACACGTAAAAGAAGAAGGTGAAACTGAGAGTGAAGCAATACCGCAGGCATCAGAGCTTCCGTTATTAATTTGTGAAGCAATTATTGAAGCTGTTCCACCCGCGCTTAAGTTTACTGTTATGTTTTGACAAACCGCTGTAGGAGGTGTAACATCTTGAACCGTAACAGTTGCAGTGCAGGTAGAAATATTTCCATTGTTGTCAGTAACAGTAAGTGTAACGGTATTCGCTCCAATGTTTGCACAGGTGAATGTAGAAGGAGAAACTGCAAGTGAAGCAATTCCGCAGGCATCTGAACTTCCGTTATTTATTTGCGCAGCTGTTATTGATGCTGTTCCACCTGCGCTTAGGTTTACAGTAATGTTTTGACAAACTGCTGTAGGAAGAGTAACATCATTAATAGTAACAGTTGCAGTACAGGTAGAAACATTACCATTAACATCAGTTACTGTAAGTGTTACTGTATTCGCGCCAATGTTTGCACAGGTAAAAGAAGTAGGTGAAACAGAAACAGAAGCAATTCCGCAGGCATCTGAACTTCCGTTGTTTATTTGCGAGGCTGTAATACTTGCATTTCCTGATGAGTTGAGATTTACTGTAATATTTTGACATGTAGCGACAGGAGGAGTAATGTCATTAACAGTAACAGTTGCAGTACAGGTTGAAACATTTCCATTAACGTCAGTAACTGTTAATGTAACAGTATTTGCTCCAACATTAGCGCATGTAAAAGAAGTTGGAGTAACAGAAAGCGTGGCTATACCGCAGGCATCTGAACTTCCGTTATTTATTTGAGCTGCTGTTATTGTTGCATTTCCCGAAGAATTTAAATTAACAGTTATATTCTGGCAAACAGCTGTAGGAGGTGTTATATCATTAACAGTAACAGTTGCAGTGCAGGTTGAAGAGTTTCCACTTTGGTCTGTAACAGTTAATGTAACTGTATTTGCACCAATATTCGCGCAGGTAAAAGCGGAAGGAGAAACACTCATTGTAACAATACTGCAATTATCGGTTGACCCGTTGTTTATTTGCGCAGCAGTTATGCTGGCAGCACCTGCAGCATTAAGGTTAATGCTTATGTTTTGACAAATAGCAGTAGGAGCTATATTATCTACGATTGTTACGATTGCTGTGCAGGTTGAAGTATTCCCACTTGGGTCTATTGCAGTAAGTGTTACAATATTTGGCCCCAGTTCTGCACATGTAAAATTTGAGGGATATCCGCTGAATGCTGCCGGATTACAATTGTCAAATGAACCGTTATTAATTGTAGAAGCTGTAATAGTTGCAAGTCCACTTGCATTTAAGGCTACAGTTGCATTCTGACAAATAGCAGTTGGAGGAATATTATCAACTACAGTTACGGTGGCAATGCAAGTTTGAACATTGCCATTATTATCAGTTACAGTTAATGTTACTGTATTTCCCCCAACATTTGCACAAGTAAAAGAAGAGGGTGAAACACTTATAGATGCAATGCCGCAGGCATCTGAACTTCCGTTATCAATTTGTGCTGCGGTTATTGATGCTGTTCCTCCGGCACTTAAGTTAACACTTACATTCCGGCAAAGGGCAACCGGCAGAGTATTGTCAACTACTGTTACTGTAGCTGTACAGGTTGAAACATTTCCGTTAACATCAGTAACGGTTAAGGTAACTGTATTCGCACCAACATTAGCACAATTAAAAGTGCTTGGCGAAACAGATAGTGAAGCAATACCGCATACATCTGAACTTCCACTATTAATTTGAGCGGCAGTAATGCTGGCAGTGCCTGAAGAATTTAACAGAGCAGTTATGTTTTGACAAACAGCAACCGGGGGAGTAACATCATTTACAGTTACTGTTGCTGTGCAGGTAGAAGTATTACCATTAACATCCGTAACAGTTAAAGTAACTGTATTTGGCCCAACATTACTGCAGTTAAAAGTACTTGGTGAAACTGATAAAGAAGCAATTCCACATGCATCTGATGAGCCATTGTTTATTTGAGCAGCGGTAATAGAAGCTGTTCCGCCTGCACTTAAATTAACAGATATATTCTGACAAACAGCAACCGGAGCAACATTATCCTGAACAGTAACGGTAGCAGTACAAGTGGAAGAATTTCCGTTTACATCAGTAACAGTAAGCGTAACTGTATTAGCACCAACGTTAGCGCAGGTGAATGTGCTTGGTGAAACCGACAAGGAAGCAATACCGCACGCATCAGAACTTCCGTTATTGATTTGCGCTGCAGTAATAGAAGCAGTTCCTGCAGCATTGAGTTGAACAGTAATATTCTGACAAACAGCAACCGGAACAATATTGTCCTGGATAGTAACCGTAGCAGTACAAGTAGATGTATTTCCGTTAACATCAGTTACGGTTAGTGTAACAGTATTAGCTCCTACGTTAGCACAGGTAAATGAAGAAGGTGAAACAGTAACCGAAGCAATTCCGCAGGCATCTGAACTTCCGTTATTAATTTGTGAAGCTATAATAGAAGCTGTTCCCGCAGCATTCAGTTGAACAGTAATATTTTGGCAAACCGCAACAGGAACAACATTATCCTGAACAGTTACAGTAGCCGTACAGGTAGATACATTTCCGTTTACATCTGTTACTGTCAGCGTTACAGTATTAGCACCAACGTTAGCACAAGTAAAAGAAGAAGGCGAAACTGACAGTGATGCAATTCCGCATGCATCAGAACTACCGTTATTGATTTGTACTGCAGTAATAGAAGCAGTTCCCGCAGCATTCAGTTGAACAGTAATATTCTGACAAACAGCTACAGGAACAATATTATCCTGAACAGTAACTGTAGCCGTACAGGTTGAAGTATTTCCGTTTACATCTGTTACTGTTAACGTTACGGTGTTTGCACCTACGTTAGCGCAGGTAAAAGAAGAAGGCGAAACTGATGTTGAAGCAATTCCACAGGCATCTGAACTTCCGTTATTAATTTGTGAAGCTAAAATAGAAGCAGTTCCTGCAGCATTGAGTTGAACAGTAATATTCTGACAAACTGCTGTAGGAACTGTTACATCATTTATTGTAACTGTCGCTGTACATGTAGAAGAATTTCCCGCAGGGTCAGTTGCAGTTAAAGTAACTGTGTTGGCTCCAACATTTGCACAGGTAAAAGAACTTGGGCTTACTGATAATGAAACACTGCAATTATCGCTGCTGCCATTATTTATTTGAGCAGCTGTAATTGTTGCGGTTCCTGCTGCGCTTAAATTAACTGAAATATTCTGGCAAATTGCAGTAGGTGCTATATTATCAACAACAGTAACTGTAGCTGTACAGGTTGATGCGTTTCCGCTTGCATCAGTAACAGTAAGTGTAACAGTATTCGCTCCTCTGTTAGCACACGTAAAAGATGAGGGCGAAACAGTCATTGAAACTATTCCGCAATTATCGCTCGAGCCATTATTAATTTGCGCAGCAGTTATAGAAGCTGTTCCGCCAGCGCTCAGGTTTACAGAAATATTCTGGCAAACTGCTGTCGGAAAAATATTGTCAACAACAGTTACAGTTGCTGTACATGTACGAGAATTTCCTGCAGCATCAAAAACTGTAAGTGTAACAGTATTTGCTCCAAGATTAGCACAGGTAAATGAACTGGGCGTAACTGTCATGGATGTGATTCCGCAGTTATCAGTTGATCCATTATTAATCTGTGCAGCCGTAATACTTACAGTTCCTCCTGCACTTAAGTTAACAGTAATGTTTTGGCAAACTGCAGTTGGCAGAACATTGTCAACCTGAATTATTGTAATAGAAGCACTTCCCTGACAAGCATTAGCTGCTGTAACAGTTACTGTATAAGTTCCAACTGCAAGTCCGGTTGCAGTTTGTGTTGTTTGTCCGTTACTCCATAAATAAGTGTAAGGTGTAGTTCCACCTGTTGCTGTTACAGTTGCTGAACCGTTTGTTCCTCCCGGACAAGTAACATTTGTAAAACTGGTAATAGTTGCTGTAACAGGGGTTCCGGCATTTACAGTAACTGTTGCTGAAGCTGTATTTGTACAACCAAATGCATTGGTGCCGGTTACTGTGTAAGTTGTGGTACTTGCTGGAGATACAGTAATACTCGCAGTTGTTGCTCCATTACTCCATAAGTACGTACTTGCACCACTTGCAGTAAATGTTGCCGAACCACCTGTGCAAATTGTTACAGCAGCAGGAGCAATCGTTACTGTTGGTCTTGGATTTTGGACAACTGTTCTTGTTGCAGTTATTGGAGCAGAACAAATGGAGTTTGACGCATCTGTAAGTGTAACTGTGTAAGTTCCTGCAACTGCAGTTATAGATTGAGTAGTTGCTCCGTTAGACCATGAGTAACCGTAAGGAGGGGTCCCCCCGGATGGAACAGCTGTTAAAACTGCTCCTGCACTACCCTGACAATAGGAAGCCGTTGCAGGTGTAATAGAAACTGTCATTGCCGGACTAAATGTCACGGTTACAGTATCGCATCCAATCTGGTTAATACACTGACTTACCAACTGACCACATGCTCTTATCCTGATAAAAGGAGGATGTCCCACTCCTGCCTGAACATTAATGGTATCGCAGCCTGATAGGCAACTTAAATAAGAATTATACTGTCCCGGTGTTCCGGGATAAACAGTTTGCCAGGTTAAACTAGACTCTACAATATTGTAAGCTCTTAGCTGACCATAACAACCATCATTAACATATAAGTCAGCTTCAACCTGTGGTTTTTTTATAGAAGTAATGCGATACGTATTATTGTTATTACCCGGTTTGCAGAAAGTTATAACGTGTGGACCAACTCCTGATAAACAAACCTGAGTGCCTACCGGTGTCTGAGGACCGCAATTGATCTGATAAAATAAGGCTCCCGGGGGCACAGCACCAGTGACTACAGTGAAAGTAATACCTTCTGCACCCGGATCCAGAGTTATAATAAACTGAACACAATTATTATCGGGGGGAACACAACACGATCCGGCTCTTTGTACATTGGGGCTGGTCCAGATACTGTCAGGATTTCCTGTTAAATTGATGGTGTATGTTGGAGCACCAGTACAAACCGACTGGGCATGTAGTGATGACGGGCTTAACCATGATAAAATGGAAATTAAAAAAACACCGGTTAAAGACGGTATTAATTTAAATGAAAATGCAGATGAAATCAACGAAACACGCGGGTAAAAACAACTCATATCAGGACATAAAATCTTTGCTTATTACGCATCCTTACGTTCAACATTTAAAAAAGTTCGCAATAACACTGCAATCATCGATAAGCCACAAAGGTAGTATACATCGAAGACAAAAGGAACACCATATTGCTGGTAGGATATCAGGCAGAAGGAACGCGCGGCAGAGCATTGAAAGAAGGTGCTACTGAACTGAAGATGTATGGGAAATATTACAAGGTAAAAGCTACCATACGAGAAATCACCTCGCTCTCAGCTCATGCCGACCAGCATGAGATGCTGGAATGGATGGAGAAAATTAAAACGAAACCAAAAAAGATTTTCCTCGTGCATGGCGAGCCGCAGGCCCAGGAAACATTTCGTGTCAAAATTCAGGATGAACTAAAAACAGAAGTTCTTATTCCAAAGCTGAATGATGAGTTTATACTGAAGTGAAACTGATTGTTGGATAAATACTTTTATTTATTATTCCAACTCTTCCCTTTTAACAAATCAATAATCACTACTTATACCCAAAAACAATTCATAAAAAGGTTTTCCCTGAATTGGGTCTATAGCTTTACTTACCTGAACTTCCATATATATTGGAGGATATGTTACAGACCAGGATGTATAAGTCAATGTGTCAGATACTGTTTCGCCCAATGGGTTTAGCTCACAACATTCCGGTTTAGCGCCTGTCACTTTTGCAACAAGTTCTGTATATGCTTTTTTGGCTTTAGTCAGATTATCAAATGTTCCGTAATTAGCCCAAAACGAATAGGTGTAACTGTAATCAAGGGTAACAGTTGCAAGTTGTGCACCTTCGGGCAGAATTTTACTTTGATATTGTTCAATAGCAGTACTGTCATCAAATAATTCCTGACCCCAGATACCTTCAAAATCCTGTTCGCATTCCTGCAACAGCGCATTAAACTGTTCATCAAACGTTTTTAAACCACTGTAATCAGGGGCTACATAAACTTGTTCTTCTAAACCATAATAATCATCTTCAAGTGAAGAAAGGTCAGGAATATCTTCAACCGCTTTTTGCTGTCCTCCAAAACCGGCCTGACCCACAATAAAATAAAGGTCCTTATCTGCTAACATTCCTTCGGGCATATGTTTATTTTCACCTGCAGGTGCAACAACTGCAATTTCACCACCTGAAAGTTCAGCTATTTTATAAAGATGATAGTCATACATTTTATTGCGGTTTGCATTTCTTCCCTCAAGGGTATTAATTGCTGATGGCCACTGAGTTTCTGTGTATGCACTCTTGAATTTTGAAAGTTCCGAGGATGAACTTTGTTCTTTAATTATTTTTTCGTCATCCTCAGTAAGTGTATAGGTTGAATACAGTTCACCCCAATCGGTTACTGTTATTGCAGGACGGGTTTGCGAAGTAACATAGCTGCTGAACGATATGATACTAAGTAAGAGGAAGATTTTTTTCATAAAATAGGCTGATTTTGCGGGTAAAAATAATGACTATTTATGACCACGAGAAGTAAAAATAGTAGTATAAATGGGTAATTATTTAATGTAAATGTAAATCCAATGAAATAATATTCTATCTTTGCGCTCATTATTAACAATTAACAAACAATTAAAATGAACACAGGAACAGTAAAATTCTTTAACAACGCTAAAGGTTTTGGTTTTATTAAAGAAGACGGATCAGGAAAAGAGCACTTTGTGCACGTAACAGGTCTGAAAGACGAGGTTAGAGAAAATGACCAAGTTACCTTTGAGCTTCAAGAAGGCAAAAAAGGATTAAATGCAGTAAACGTTAAGCTTGCTTAATTAATTACATAAACACATTTAATGAAAAAAGAAGCTCTCCAAACGGGGAGCTTTTTTTTTAAATATAAATTAACCAAGCTAAAAGCCAATAGCTAATAGCAAAAAGCTAAAAAAATGGAAATAGAATTAAAATTAGCCGTACTTATTGACGGTGATAATATACCCTCAGCCTACATAAAGGAAATGATGGAAGAAATAGCCAAATACGGCAACCCCACCATCAAACGTATATATGGTGACTGGACAAAACCACATCTTGAACGCTGGAAAAATGTTTTGCTTGAAAACGCAATTACGCCTATACAGCAATACGGCTACACCGTAGGAAAAAACTCAACCGACTCAGCCATGATTATTGATGCAATGGACATACTTTACTCAGAAAGAGTAAACGGATTTTGCATTGTATCAAGCGACAGTGATTTTACACGCCTGGCAACCCGCCTGCGCGAAGCCGGAATGAAAGTATTTGGAATTGGCGAAAAGAAAACCCCAAATCCTTTTATAGTTGCCTGCGATAAATTCATCTATATAGAAATATTGAAGAAACGCTCGCGCCCTTTTATAGCGCCTGCCAAAGATGTAAAATCAAAACTCGCAACTACAGTTGAACAACCGATAGTAAGAGATATAAAATCCCGTGTTTCTGTTGATGAAGAAAAAGATGAAGTAGAAAAAATAACTCCCGAAGTAATAAAGCTTATTGCCTCAACTGTTACAGATGCTGCTGAAGAAGATGGCTGGGCTTTTCTGGGTGATGTAGGTTCACTCTTAGTAAAGAAACAACCCAACTTTGACTCGCGCAATTACGGTTTTGAAAAATTGACACCGCTTATTCATTCCACCGGAAAATTTGAAATTGAACAACGTTCAAACCCAAATCCAAAAAGCAGGATTAAACTGATTTATGTAAAGAATAAAGAGTGAGCACGATGAAACAATCAGAAAAATCAATGATGATTTTTTCTGTTTATCTCTTAATTATTGGCGCCACCATTATGATAGCTCCTGATTTTTCGTTGGGTGTTTTCGGGCTTGAACCTTCGCAGGATAATTATGTGCGAGTGATGGGTGTATTCCTTCTTTACCTTGCTTTTTTTTACTTTATGAGCGGGTGGCGCAGAATAGGCGAATTTATACTGCTGACTGTTTATGCCCGTTGTGCAGTGATTATTTATATCACCATTTTTATTTTTCTTGGCTGGCTCTCGTGGAAGCTCATTGTTTTCGGCTTGATTGATTTCGCTTCAGCTATGTGGACGTATTTCTGTTTACGTTCAGAAAAAAGTAAGACTTAAAACACCACTTTCACTATTTTCTTCTTTCCGTCACGAAGCACAACTACCTTTACCTTATCTCCAACTTTGTAAAGGCTGAGTGCCTGCATATAGGTTTGCATATCGGCAACATTCGTCTTGCCCATTTTAATTACAATGTCACCTGCAATCAAACCTGCATTGGCAGCGGGTTTACCTTCACGCGCTGCACTAATCTGCATTCCTATTCTGCTGAACATATAATCGGGCATAACACCTAATGTAACTTTAAATGCAGGTGTGCTTGCTTTGTCTTCTTCCTTGGTTTTTGTAAAAGCAAGTTTATCATCATCATTCAGTTCTGTAATTACTTTTTCAATGAAGTTGATTACAGCTACAATTCCGCTGAAGTTGATTTTATCAACATCATCAGAAGGCTTGTGATAATCGGCATGCTGACCGGTAAAAAAATGCAGCACAGGAATATCTTTCAGGTAAAACGAAGTGTGGTCGCTTGGGCCAATTCCTGATTCGGTTTTAGTTAATTTAATCGTATCGGGAATTACTTTTTTCAGCAAATCATTCCACACAGGTGAAGTACCTGTTCCATAGATAGCAAGCTTGTTTTCTGCAAGTCTTCCAACCATATCCATGTTAATCATATAATTGATGGAAGTAACAGGAATGGTTGTATTTTTTGAATAATAATTAGAACCCCACAACCCTTTTTCTTCACCCGAAAAAGCAATGAGAAGATAATTATTGTTAGCGTTCTTTCCTTTCAAATCTTTTGCAATTTGAAGCAAAGCAGAAGTTCCACTGGCATTATCATCAGCACCATTGTGTATGGCTTTCTCACCTGTATTCAATGAACCTTCATCACCATAACCCAAATGGTCGTAATGCGCACCGATAACTACAGTTGTTGCAGCACCGTTATCAATAAAACCAATTACATTTTTCACCGATATTTCTTTCACACTGTCTGGAAGTGTTTCGCCATGTACACCTTTTGGTTTTTGATTAAACACCTGAAAAAATGTTGCGTTATCTCCCTTCGGTTGTAAACCAAGCTCTGCAAAACGTTTTGAAATATAATCTGCCGCAAGCTCAGCTCCTTTTGTTCCTGTTTCCCTGCCTTCTAATTTATCATCTGCTAAATAGGTGACGTCATTTTTAAGCGAGCGGATAACATCATCTGTTGATTGCGCAACCGAGAGTTGGGCTACAAAAAGAAAAAGTATGAAATGAAAAAATTTGTTGAGCATAGGGTTTATATTTGCCGCAAATCTAAGGTTTAGGTAACAATTCAGAACAAGTGCGTTTATTCTATTCTTTTTTTCTTCTCTTTCTTGTTTCAGGGGCATTTGCTGAACCATACATTATTGACCTAAAAGATAAAAAAATCAAATTGCTTGGAGAGACAAACTTCTACATCGAAAAAGTAATAGTAACTCAGGATGAAAAAGATTGTATTGGATTTGTCCAGGAAGCTGTAAATCATACAAAAGCAGCCTATTTCAAACACAACATTTCTGAAGAACTAATATTGTTTTTTGGTAAAACATTCATAAAAAAAGAAAACTCATCCAGTGTTACACTACGAATAAATAATTTCTTCATCTATGAATTAAATGGTATGTCATCTTTTGAATTAAATTTTGATATTCTCACTTTCCAAGATTCCATATGTAGTATAGAATTTTCTTCAGGAACTATTGAAAGAAGACAAGGAATTGGAGAGAAAAAAATATTCTCCAATATTCTGAATGCATTTGAAAAAAGTTTCAATGAATATAATAACAGAAAACAAAATAACACTTTGATAGTATCAAGAATACAAAAAGACTCTGCACAAACAAATAGCCTGTTTTCTACTTCGTTTACAAATACATTCTCGAAACGGCTTTCTAAAAAAGGAATTTATACATCTTTCAATGATTTTAGAAATAATACAACAGACACTTCCTACAGTTTTAAAATTGTTGAAAAAGATTATTCATCAGCAGGAAGAGCAGCAAAAATGAAATTTATTACAAATGAACCATCTTATGACCCGTGGGGCTTTACCGATGGAACAAGCCATTATATAAATGTAAACAGTCAGGACAGATATTATATACCACTACAACAATATAATAACAGCAATGAATTTTTTACTTATTACATCATACCAAAAGATTACTCGGGAGGATACATTATTGGAGCCACTGCTGGAGGTGCTATTATTGGAGCTATAGGTAGTTTAATTTATACTGCTATAGTTAGTGCACAACCTGATAAAGAACTTGAATTAACATTAGATCTTTCAACAGGTAAACTTAAGTCTGAAGAGTTTGATGAAAAATCATTACTCCAAAACTCCATCATTTTTTGCCATTCAAAAAATTCAAATTCTACTAATGGAGTAAAATTGCAATTTGATAATAAGAAGTCTATTACTATTCCAGCCAACTCGTATTATATTTTAAAGAAAACTCCAACCAGAGAGCCTTATAAAATTGAAATATCTTCAGCAGATGGTGAAAATACTAATGTAGAAATTGATATAAATAAAATGGAAAAACAGGTTTATCTCATTGACCAGAATAAACGGGGTACAATTAAAATTGATGAATTGTATGATTACATGAAAAGCGACTATCTGAATAAAATTGAGTTTATGAAACAAGTAAAATAATTCTACCTTATATAAAATCATAATGATTAAACAACTTTTTAATATTGCAACACTTTGCATATTATTTTGTTCTTGCGCTTCTAAACAAGATCAAAGTAAGTTACAACAACAAAATACTACATCCTCTGACAGCGCCATCCATTACCCACAGGAAAAACATTTAGCTAATATGCGCCAACTTACTTTTGGTGGCGATAATGCCGAAGCCTACTGGAGTTTTAACGACAGCATGTTGGTTATGCAAATCACCAATGAAAAATTAGGTACTGAATGTGACCAGATATTTATTTTTGAGGTAGGAAAAGCTGACTGGTGCTATAAACCCAAGATGGTAAGCACCGGAAAAGGCAGAACAACCTGCTCTTATTTTCTTCCGGGTGACACAACTTTTCTCTATGCTTCAACACATCTTGCCGGTGATGCTTGTCCACCAAAACCTGCACAGCGTGCCGACCACAAATACGTGTGGCCTATCTATGACAGTTTCGATATTTTTGTTGCAGACCTGAAAGGCAACATCAAAAAACAACTGACAAACTCTCCCGGTTATGATGCAGAAGCAACGCTTTCACGCAAGGGTGATAAGATTGTTTTCACTTCTATGCGCTCGGGCGACCCTGAGCTTTACACCATGAACACTGATGGTTCGGAAGTAAAACAAATTACCAACGGATTAGGTTATGACGGTGGTGCTTTCTTTTCGCCTGACGGAACTAAACTGATTTTCCGCGCATCACGCCCCACAAGCAAAGAAGAAATAAAAGAATACAAAGACCTGCTGAAAGAAGGTTTGGTAATGCCAACTAAAATGGAATTATTCATTTGCAATGCTGATGGCAGCGATTTAAAACAGCTTACCAATCTTGGAAAAGCCAACTGGGCACCCTTCTTTCATCCTTCAGGAAATAAAATTATTTTCTCATCCAATCATCATTCCGAGAAAGGTTATCACTTCAATTTATTTATGATTAACCTTGATGGCAGCGGTCTTGAACAAATCACTTACGATGGCGTGTTTGATGCATTTCCTGTTTTTTCAAACAATGGAAAACAGCTGGTGTTTTCTTCCAACCGCAACAATGGCGGCACACACAATACCAATACATTTGTTGCCGACTGGGTTGAATAAATTTTCCTGACATCCATCATATTGCGTTCCTTTGTATTCAACTAATATTGCATGAATATGAACGAACAATTAACTATTCTTAAAGACGTTTTTGAAACCAAACTGCTTGATGAAATCAGGGAAAAAGCAAAATATCTGAAACTGAAAGAATGTAATGTTTTGCTTGACATCGGTCAGCCGGTATTGTATGTTCCTATTGTTATTAAAGGCTCACTGAAAGTTACGCGCAACAACGAAAACGGGAATGAACTTTTACTCTATTACGTTGGCATCAGCGAATCATGTCCAATGACTTTTACCTGCTGTATGATGCGCCACGCAAGCGAAGTTAGTATAATCGCAGAAGAAGATTCTGAAATTATCCTCATTCCAATTGAATTGATGGATGACTGGATGCGAAACTACTCAACCTGGAAAAGTTTTGTGATGCGCACCATCAGAATGCGGTTTAATGAACTACTTAAAACCATTGATGGCATTGCATTTCACAAATTAGATGAACGTCTTGTAACCTATTTAAAAGAAAAATCAAAAGCGTCAGGTTCGGCACTTATTAATTTAACACACCAGCAAATTGCTGATGAGCTTGCTACCTCCCGTGTAGTTATATCGCGACTTTTAAAACAATTAGAGAACCGAAAAAAATTGCTTTTATACCGCAATCAAATCAAACTACTGAGTGATATGTAACATTAGTTGCTGAGGTTCTTCTGTTGTTGAAATACTTTTGTATCCGAAAAACAAATACTCATGATTGAAAAAATAAAAAAAATGTTCGGAATCACAACACCGGATTATGCACAACTTCTAAAATCAGGTGCTGAGATTATTGATGTGCGCAGTAAAAGCGAATATGCGGGCGGACATATCAAAGGGTCAAAAAATATTCCGGTTGACACACTGGAAAATCATTTCAGTAAATTAAATAAAGACAAGGCTATTATTACCTGCTGTGCTTCAGGAATGCGCAGCGGTGTTGCTAAAACCATATTGCAGAAAAACGGGTTTAAAGAAGTTTACAATGGTGGGGGATGGCAAAATCTTAATAACAAAATAACTTTATGAACGAAACATTCCAGCAACTCACACGCGGTGAAACCCTTGTATTGGTTGATTTTTCAGCCGAATGGTGTGGTCCCTGCAAAATGATGAAACCAATTCTTGACGAACTGAAAAAGAAGATTGGTGAAAAAGCACGTATCATAAAAATTGATGTTGACCGCAATCCAGACGCTGCAAATGCTTATAATATACAGGGTGTACCAACACTTATACTGTTTAAGAAAGGAGAAATAAAATGGAGGCAATCGGGAGTAGTTCAGGCGAATCAATTAGAACAAATCATTAATCAACATGCGTAATATGAAAAAGAAAATCAATTATTTATTTTTTGCTGTTCTTGCATTTTTTGTAGCTGCCTGCAACAACAGCGGCTCAGGACAACAGTTAGATGCAAAATCTTTCAGTGAAAAAATTCATGAAGAAAATAATCCTGTAATTCTTGACGTTAGAACACCAGAAGAATTTTCTACCGGCTATATTTCACAAGCTATTAACATCAATTACAATTCTGAAGAATTCAAGCAAAAAGTTAATAAACTTGATAAAGATGAAACAGTTTATGTGTATTGCCTTGCAGGCTCAAGAAGTGCAGATGCTGCAAAAGAAATGCGCGAATCCGGTTTTAAAAATGTAGTGGAACTGAAGGGCGGGATTTTAAAATGGAAAAGTGCCTCACTTGAAGTTACGCCAGGAACAACCGCACCTAAAAATTTAATTTCTCTGGAACACTACAACGCAATGATAAATGACAGTATTCCTGTATTGGTTGATTTTTATGCTCCGTGGTGCGGTCCGTGCCGTAAGCTGAAACCTATTCTTGAAGAAATTCAGAAAGAATATTCAGGCAAAGTAAAAGTGGTGAGAATAAACATTGAAGAAAATGTTGAACTGGCACAGAAGATGAATGTTTCGGAACTTCCTGTGATTATGATTTACCAGAAAAATAAACTGCAAACGCGAATAAATACTTTAGTATCAAAAGAAGAATTGCTGAAAATACTGTTCTGAAAATTACAGTGATTTCATCAATGCAACATACATCGCGGTCATGGCCGCGATGTCTTTTTTATGCACCTTTTCATCGGGTGTATGAACATTGCTTTCGGGCGCTCCAACAAAACACCAGTCAAACGGATAAGGCGCTTTCTGTAGTTGATTACCATCACTGCCTCCGCTGAATTCTACTTCAATCTGATAAGGCACTTTAGATTTTTTTGCAATGGCAACAACTTTATCCAAATATGTTCTGCGCGGAATTCCAGAATCGCGCATGGAAACTGCAACACCTTCTCCGGCTTTTACTCCATTTGTAACCCAGGTAATATCTGAAATCAATGCTTGTTTTACTTTATATTTTTCGTAAATAAATCTGCCAAGAAAACCAACACTTCCACCGCCATGTTCTTCATAGGTTGAAAAAACAATGATACCGTTCTCCAGTGTTTCAGCCACTTTCAGCGCATTCCAAACACCAAGACGATTATCCATGTAACAGCACTGTACAAAATTTTTTGTCTCACGAAAATCGGGTTTGAAGGTGAGTGATGTTGCGCGTTCTATTTTTCTTTTGTAATCGTAAAAAGGATTGTTGTTTTTATCAGCGTAAAGCGTGCATTCTATTTCTCCTTTGCTGTCTTTACCCACTAACTTCCAACCATCTTTTACAACAGGTCCGCCAATTTTTACCAATTCATTTTCATAGCGTGTAGTAAAACCAATTGAATCCATGTGAGCAAAAATAGCAGTGCGCGGCTTTCCGAAAACCAACACTATGCAATCCTGCAGGTCGCCACCGCTGTGGATTTTGGGTTTTACTTTCCAGTTTTTCTGTTGCTTTTTTATATACCCGAGCACGAAATCAGTCATCGGTTTTTCGCTTCCCGAAGACGCATGAACAGTGCAAAGTTCGCGGAGTAATTTCATTTTTTCACCTCTTCAACAAACACAAAAATATCTTCGTTGTCACGTTTCATAAGGTATTTTTCTCGCGCAAATTTCTCAAGGTTATCCATGCTGCTCATCAGTTCATTCAGGTTTTCTTTGTTGTTTGCTATTTCAGTTGTGTAATATTTTTTATCCTTTTCAAGCTCATTTAATTTTTGCCTGGTTTTATATAGTGCGACAATATTATTTTCGTCAAAGATGGCCATCCACAGCATAAAGGCAAGAAATGTAATAACATATCTGTTCTTGATAACAGGAAGAATTTTTGTCGTGAAAACAGATGGATTTTTCATGATGTAAAATTATTCATTTTTTGTGTGGACACTATTATTGCAGTAAAAATTCATTCACTACAATTTGTTCAAAACTGTGGTTAAATAGATTTTATCTTCGCCAACTCAATGCAAACCTTTTTTGCCGACATCATTCTTCCGCTAGCCATTCCAAAACGCTACACCTACCGTGTTCCGCAGGAAATGAACGATATGATTCGGGTTGGCCATCGTGTGATTGTTCAGTTTGCAGCCAGCAGGCTTTACACCGGAATTGTTGGCGCTGTTCACGAAAAACCTCCGCAGAACTACGAAGCAAAATACATTCTGGAATTACCGGATACACACATTTGTGTGAACGAAAAACAACTGGAACTGTGGAAATGGATGAGCGAATATTATATGTGCAGCGAAGGCGAGGTAATGAATGCGGCTCTGCCATCAGGACTAAAACTTTCCAGTGAAACCGTGATTGCACTGCATCCTGATTTTGATGGCGACATTTCAAACCTTACCGACATTGAAGTAAAGATTGTTGAGGCGCTGGAAAATAACACCACGATGAAGCTGAGCGACATTATGGTAGTAACCGAGCGCAAAACAATTGATAAAATCATTGGTGACCTGGTGAAGAAAAAAGTGCTGGTACGCGAAGAAGAACTGAAAGAAAAATTCAAACCCAAACTGGAAGACTTTGTTTTTCTGGCAGAAAAATTTAACGAAGAAAAATTAGAACAGATTTTCGATTCGCTGAAACGTGCACAGAAACAAGCTGAACTTCTTGTTGCCTTACTTAATCTCTCAGGACGTTATCAGGGTGAGGAAATTCCTGTAAAAAAATCTGTTCTGATGAAAGCGGTTCCTGCTTCTAATGCAGCTTTTGTTGCTTTGATGAAGAAAAATATTTTCAGAATCGAAACACTGGAAACTGGTAGATTGAAAGACATCGGCAATGCAAAAATCCCGGAACTTAACCT
>CAMDBK010000032.1 GCA_945889235.1 Chitinophaga pinensis | reverse complement strand
TGGGCGTTCCCATGGGTTATGGCGGACCGCACGCAGCATTTTTTGCAACCAAAGAAGATTTTAAACGCAGCTTACCCGGACGCATTATTGGTGTGTCAGTAGATGCAAGCGGTAACCGTGCTTTGCGCATGGCACTTCAAACACGTGAGCAACATATCCGCAGAGATAAAGCAACTTCCAACATCTGCACGGCACAAGCTTTGCTGGCTGTTATGGCAAGTATGTATTCCGTTTATCACGGGCCTGATGGCATGAAACGCATTGCAGGAAATGTACACTCACTCACTTCGTTACTCGCAGCTGAATTGCAAAAACTTGGATATGTTGTTGAAAATAAAACATGGTTTGATACTATTACATTTTCATTGCCGACACAAACCAACCCAACGGCTATAAAAGAACTGGCGGAAAAAAATCGCATCAATTTTCGCTACGATGTAAACAACAAACTTGGAATCAGTTTGGATGAAACAACATCGGTTTCTGATGTTCACGATATTCTTGCTGTATTAGCTGAAGCCGTTGAAAATAAAGCTCCCGGAAAAAAAGCATTGGCAGCAGAAAAAACAACATCACCACTTTCCGGAACTATTGCACGCACAAGTTCATTTTTAACGCATCCGGTTTTCAATACCTATCATTCCGAATCCGAGATGATGCGCTACATCAAAAAATTAGAGAACAGAGATTTGTCGCTTACACACTCAATGATTTCGCTTGGTTCATGCACCATGAAACTAAATGCAGCAAGTGAATTGTATCCGATTACCAATCCTTCCTATGCCGATATGCATCCGTTTGTTCCGGCTTATCAGGCAAAAGGTTATCATATTGTTTTTGATGAACTGGAAAGAGCATTGTGTGAAATTACAGGGTTTTCAGCGGTCTCATTACAACCGAATTCCGGTGCTCAGGGCGAATATGCCGGACTGATGGTGATTGCAAAATACCATGAAAGTCGTGGAGATACACACCGTAATATTTCCCTGATTCCTCAATCGGCACACGGAACAAATCCTGCGAGTGCAGTAATGGCGGGCATGGAAGTAGTGGTGGTAAAATGCGATGAGAACGGGAACATTGACCTCACTGATTTAAAAGCAAAAGCAGAACAGCACAAAGACAAACTCTCCTGTTTGATGGTTACGTATCCATCTACGCATGGGGTTTTTGAAGAGACAATTATTGAGTGCAATAAAATTATTCATGCTAATGGCGGACAGGTTTACATGGATGGCGCGAACATGAATGCACAGGTTGGACTAACTTCTCCCGGAAATATTGGTGCCGATGTTTGTCACCTGAACCTGCACAAAACATTTGCAATCCCGCATGGTGGTGGCGGACCGGGCATGGGACCAATTGGTGTTGCCTCACATCTTGCACCATTCCTACCCGGACATGCGGTGGTGAAAACAGGCGGAAGTCAGGCTATTAATGCGGTTTCTGCTGCTCCGTGGGGAAGTTCATTAATACTTTTGATTTCATACGGCTACATAAAAATGCTGGGCGGGCAAGGCGTTACCGACTCAACTAAAATCGCCATCCTCAATGCAAACTATATCAAAACAAAACTGGAGAAACATTATCCCGTTTTGTATCAGGGAAATAAAGGACACTGCGCTCACGAAATGATTTTGGATTGCCGCCATTTCAAAAAAGATTCACACGTTGAAGCCGGAGACATTGCTAAAAGGCTGATGGATTATGGCTTTCACGCACCAACTGTTTCTTTCCCTGTTGCAGGAACATTAATGATAGAACCAACCGAAAGTGAATCAAAAGAAGAACTTGACCGTTTTTGCGAAGCCATGATTTCTATCAAAAATGAAATTGATGAAATTGCTTCGGGCAAATCAGATGCAACTGATAATGTTCTGAAAAATGCACCACACACTGCAAAAGATGTGGTGAGTGATAACTGGCAACATACTTATTCACGCAACAAAGCTGCTTACCCTTTGAAATGGATTGCAGATAATAAATTTTGGCCTCCGGTAAGCCGTGTTGATAATGCATTTGGCGACAGAAATCTGGTTTGCAGTTGCGTTCCTATTGAAGAATATATAACTGAAGAACAGGCTGTATAATTTTCTTTTTATCTATTTGTTAATTTTTTCGGTTGAAATTCTAAAAAATGTTAATATTGCGTTAAATTTTAACACATCTATAAACCTTTAAATCAAAAAAATGAAAAAACTTTACACACTTGCATTAGCTCTTGGAATTGCAGGATTAGCGAATGCGCAAAAATCTTCCTTCGATGTTCCTTTGAACAGCCGTCTTGACCGCACTAGTATAGGCGAAAGAACACCAACTGACACACTTGGACTCAATGAATTTTTTATGGGTACTCCTACATTAAATGGTAGTCAGGGCGGTGGTTACGTTATTGGTAACAACGGGTATGGTGACGAAGCAAAAGCACAAATGTATCTGCTTACTCAAGGAACATTGGTAGAAGAAATTCTATTCTGGTTTGGAGCAAAAGAATACTCTTCACAAGATGCAAATTCTAAAGTAGTTGCAAATGTTTATAATGCTGACGGAACTGGAACTACAACTGTAGGAACAGCACAACCAGGAGCTCCCGGAACTGTTCTTGCTTCAGTTAATATTTTTATTGCTGACATTGACACAACAGGAGCATTTACTGTTGCTCTATTACCATCTCCACTATATGTTGCAGGTGATTTTGCTGTTGGTTTTGACGTTACTACACTAACTGCCGGAGACACTGTTGGTTGTGTAGCAACTGCTGACGGGGATGCACAACAATCAGAATTAGCATGGGAAAAGTGGAGTGATAATGTATGGCATACACTTTTTCAGGCATGGCCTTTGGATATTGATATTGCTGCATGGCCTGTTATTGACGACAATTCTGCAAGCATTGACGACCAGGGATTTTTTGACGGAATTAAATTAGGTCAAAATCAACCAAACCCTGCAGGTTCTGAAACTACAATTCAATATGAAATTCAGAATAATGCAAACGTTACTTTTGAAATGTATGATGTAATGGGTAGAAAAGTTTTGTCAATGAACGAAGGCGCACAAAACAAAGGCAAGCACAGCATTAACGTTACAACAGAAAGAATTGCAAGCGGTACTTACTACTATTCTTTGAAAGCTGACAACAACAGAATAACTAAAAAATTAGTTGTAGCTAAATAATACAGTCAGGAGACAAAAAAATCCTCGTACTTGAAAAAGTGTGAGGATTTTTTTTTGAAATGAAATAAACACTAATTTTAGCCTTGAAAAAATAACCCCCAAATAATTATTACATGAAAAAAATCTTTACCTCAATCAGTTTTATTTTTGCTGCAGCCCTGTCAGGCTTTGCGCAAAACGACACACTTCTATTTGAAAATTTTCAGGCAGATACCTTAAATCAAATTCTTGTTGGATTTCCAACAGAAGATAATCTTTACCCAAACTGGGTGGATTATGATTTAGATGGTATGGCTGACGCAAGCGGAAGCACAACTCCAAGACCTGACGAATGGTTTCCAGCGTATGCATACGCTTTAGCTGATTCTTTATACATGCCTTTAGTTTATACAGATTCACTGAATGTTGTTATGGCTAGTAATTCATGGACCAATGATGCATCAACTCCGGTTGCTAATTATTTGGTAACTCCTAAAATCTGGATTGGTGATAATCAGGCTGTTCTCAGATGGAAATCTGCTCCTTTTCAAACACCGCGTTACCTTGATGGCTACGCTGTAGTTGTTTCAACAAGTGGTAATGAAGATTATCAGTTTACCGACACCATTGCAAAATTAGCTGAATTCCTTTCTGCCACAAATTTAGATGATACCACTACGTATTCATATACTTCTGGTTGGAGACATACACTGCTTGAAGACAATGGCGGTGACATCTTGCGCTACAGAGGAATATTACAGGAATGGGAAGTTTCTCTTGCTGCCTATGCAGGAATGAGCATTCACATTGCGTTCCTACATAATTCTCATGATGATAACCTGATTTCAATTGATGATGTGTTGGTTTTAGGTAATGGTAATGTTGGTATCAATGACAATGTACAACAAAAAATGTCTTTAACTCTAAATCCTAACCCTGCAAAAGATATTGTTCAGGTAAATTATTATTTAAACAGAACCTCAGCAGTTACAAGTTATGTTTATGATATCAATGGTAAATTAGTTGACTCAAAATACAGAGGAATGCAACTAAGCGGAAACCAGCAATTCAGCTACAATGTTGAGAATTTGGCTCCGGGTTCTTATTTCTTTACACTTGATTCAGGCAAAGAAAAAATCACACAAAAATTTGTTGTGATAAAATAATCTGTGATTACTTGAAAATAAAAAGGGGACAAAATTTTGTCCCCTTTTTTATTGATAAAATTTTTGAAAACTATTTCTTAATAAACTTCAGGTTTTCAGAAAATCCTTTTCCTGAAACTCTGCAGAAATATATTCCGTTGCTTAATAATTTTGTGTTGATATTAATGTGTTTCAAGTTTGGTGTAGAGTATAATTCGTTCACTGAATAAACCTCTCTGCCTGAAACATCAAGAACAGAAACAGAGATAATTTCATTTTCAGTTCCTGAATAATCTAACGTAACAATTTCTTCAACAGGATTTGGAAATAAATTAATTCTGTGCGCTGCACTTTCAGTAATTCCACTTGGGTTAAAGGTGATGAGAAAACTCATGTCAAGATGATAGAAACCTGCATTCCATGCGGTTCCCGGAATGTAATTTCCGTTCCAACCATTTGTGTTAGTATTATACCGTACATCAGTAGATGCAGTTAATTGATTATTATAAAAACTTGGTTCTATATTCATGTCGTTATCTCTGTATTCATACGCAATGAAAGCATTTCTTTGAATTACAGGAGGTGGCGCTACATACACATCAATTGTATCGCCTGTGTTGAAAGGGTTGCCGGGAATGTAAGTGATTGTTGCAGCAATTTTTTCGCCTCCATTAACGGGAATGGCAACAGGAAATTTTAGAAAACCCTGTGTGGCAGAAATGGTATCCTGATTTGTAAGTAAGTAAGTGTATTGTTGACTGAAGTTTGAACCAACTCTTGTTTGATAATCATAATCAACAGTTGCATAAGAAGCTCCTGAAGTCCAGCCCGGATCGGGTTGAAAATAAATTTTATCATTTTCATAAACCTGAATTATTAAAGTATCGGGAGCTGAATCCTGAAAACGGAAATAACGATAAAAGAAACCAATGGAGTCTAATGTATATGCAGTAAACTGATTTACTTCAGGACTTAAAACGGAAAACAAAGGACTAACCGGATCAAAAACCTGTCCCTGAGAATGCTTCCACGGAGCCCCTAATCCACTTGTAAATTCTACTAACACAGTTGAATCAGGAAAAAGAAAATTCCGGAAATAACTTACATCACCGCCTTGGTCCTGCGCAATTTGATAAATGTCTTCTCCGTAATTAAACCAGCTTGAAATATCACCACCGGTTGCAGAGTTTGTTGATGGAGAGCGTTCAAACTCAGTTGGCTGTTCACCTTTTGTGATTTGAAGGTTTTGTGATTTTCCCTGAAAGTTAATTGCAAGAAAAAAAAGAATTCCCGAAAAATACTTGAGAAAAATCTGGATTGGTAAATGTTTTTTCATATTTATTTATTTAAGGTTAGAACTATTGGTAAAGGTCATTAAAAAAAATCATTTTGCAAGTAACCTGATTATTGATTTAACATTTTTTGAGAAAACTGTTTTACCTTCGGGACCATATGCTTGAGTATTTATTACAAATTGACCGAGAACTTTTTTTAATTATTAATGGTTGTAATTCTGAATTTGCAGACAAGTTGATGATCTTTATAAGCGGGAAGTTTTCCTGGATACCTTTTTACATTTTTCTTTTGTATGTAATGATAAAATCAGTAGGAAGAAATATGATGTATGTTATTCCTGCAGTTTTAATTTTAATAACTATCTGTGATCAGGGGAGTGTATTACTTTTTAAAAATATTTTTCAGCGACTACGCCCTTGCCATGAGGAATCGTTAAAAGAGCTTGTACATACAGTTGATGGAAATTGCGGAGGTGATTTTGGTTTTATATCTTCTCATGCAGCAAACACAATGTCGCTTTCAGTCTTTTTGTTTCTGTTTCTGAAAAAAAAGTTTGGAACTATTTCATTTCTTATTTTTCTTTTTCCTTTTATTGTCAGCTACAGCAGAGTGTATCTTGGAACACATTATCCAGGTGATGTTTTGTGCGGGATGGTTTTAGGTGGATTGATCGGGTACTTATTTTACCTGGTAACCATATGGATTATACATTTAGAAAAAGACAAGCATAATAAGTAGTTTTACAAAGTGAAAAAAGAGAGCATTAAATCAAAAAAAATACAGAGGTCCCCTTTTGTAATCAATAATAAGCAATGGGTGTTATTAATCGGATTATTCAGCATACTGCTTTTTGGAAATACAATTCCTAATAATTACAACTTAGACGATGAACTGGTAACAATAAATCATAAACTTACCTCAAAAGGAATTTCCGCTATTCCTGAAATTTTTTCAAGTCCGTATTACAGTGACAACGTTGGGAATTCATATGAATACAGGCCAATAGTATTATCAACATTTGCAATTGAACATCAATTTTTTGGTGATAACCCCCATATCAGTCATTTTTTTAATGTGATTTTGTATGCACTAACTTGTATGATTCTTTTTATTTGTTTAACAGAGTTGTTAAATGGATATAATATTGTTCTTCCTTTGCTTGTAACTCTTTTGTTTTCTGCTCATCCATTACATTCTGAAGTGGTTGCTGGAATAAAAAGTCGTGATGAAATACTTTGTTTACTTGGAGGAATAAGCTCTTTGCTGTTTTCACTAAAATACATCGATAACGGGAAATTGATAAATTATTTTTTTCTTGTATTGTTTTTTCTCTTTGGTATGTTGTCAAAGCTAAGTGTATTTCCGTTGGCGATTTTGATTCCAATATCTGTAGTTCTTTTCAGACCTGAAAATTTTCCACGATTTTTATTAATTACTTTTTCATTAGCGTTACCTACATTCTTCTTCTTGCCATTTGATAGCATTTTTAAGAAAGCGGCTTTTACGCTATTTATATTTGCAGCGCCTGTATTGTTTTATTTTTTAATAAAAAACTCCTGGAAAAACAAAATAGTTTCAAGTTTTTATCAAAGCAAAAAAGAGACAACAGATTTTCAAAATGGATTAGAAAAAAGCAAATCAGGGGTTAATGCCCAAATTCTACAGTGGCTCCTAATGCCAGTAATTATTGTTTTCTCAGTTATGGGCTTTTACAATAACATACAATTAATAAATGTGCTGATTATAATAGCTCTTGTAATCTTATATTTCTTTTCATCAAAAGCAACCCGTGATTGGATTTTTTTAGATATAACTATTATTTTTAGCTCAGTATGTTTGTTATACCAAAATTTTGAATATCCAATTCTACTTTTTTTTATTTCAATTATATTCTTTGTAAGCAATTCTTTCCGTTGGCAAGGGTTAATATCCTTAATAGTTTCTATTGTATTACTAATTGTACTAAGTAAAGAAATTCCGTATGCATATATTCTTACTGCTCCGGTTTTTCTATTTCTTTTCCACTATTTTTTTAATAAAGAAAAAACAATTTTTGGGCTGTTGATTTTTATAGTTTTCTCAGCTCTTGAGGGGGTTGTAACTCCACCATACTCATTAAAAAATATTATACTCTTACTTCTTATTTCAGCGTTGATATTTCTTCATTTCAGAAGAGATATTATTAAAAAACATTCTTCAGGGATATTTTTATTTTTGCTTATACCTGTCATGTCAATAAATTTAATTGTTGGATGGCATAAAATACCTGATTTTACTATTGTTGATGCAGCACGTGGGCAAATTCAACATATAAATAGTTCCGAAGATGAAAGCAAATTTATTCCGGGCTCGGGTCGTGATTTGAACTTTGTTGAAATGCCTGTAAAAAACTCTGATTCTTTTTCAATGAGAATTGGTACATCTTTTATTGTTCTTGGAAAATACTTTAAATTATTGATATTACCTCATCCACTTGGTTTTTATTATGGATATGCAATAATAAAACCTACACCATGGAGCAATGTTTATTCTTTACTTTCAGTTCTGATATACTCTGTCTTAATAGTTTGTGCAATATATTTTTTCAAATCACACAAAGTATTTTCTTTTGGAATTTTCTTTTACATACTATGCATATTCTCGTTCTCTGATTTTATTACACCTTTGGCAGGTATGATTGGTGACAGACTTGCATTTGTGGCCTCATTGGGTTTTACAGTAGCTTTAGGATATTCATTGTTAATATATTCAAAAACAGATTTAAAATCACCACATGCTTTATTAGATTTTAAAAATAAAAGACTATTAATTATTGTTGGAATTTTAGGTTTATATTCTATTAAAACATTTTCCAGAAATTTGCAGTGGAAAGATCAGGTAACATTAATGAGGCATGATATAAAATACCTTGATCAATCAGTTCAGGCAAATAATTTACTAGCAGTACATTTGGTTAAAAAGTCCTTGCAGGTAAAATCTGCAGTTGAAAAAGAAAAATTGCTTAAAGAGGCCGTAGAACATTTTAATAAAGCTGTAGAAATTTACCCGAAAGCAGATTTTTTATGGTTTGATTTAGGTAAGGCTTATGCTATGTTGAATTTTCAAAATGATGCAGCTTCTTCTTTTTTAAAAGCTGCAGAGCTTGATACCGCTAATATTGATGCCTGGAAACAGGCTGCTGTTTTTTTTTCAAAGTCAAAAAATTATGAGAAAGCAATCTATTGTTTTCAAAATGCTCTGAAACAAGACAGCTCAAGTCTGCAGTTATATTCAAGTTTAAGTGAAGTATTTTTTCAGGCGGGAAAGTATGAGCAATCAATCGAAATAAATTTAATTGCAGCAAGAATTTTTCCCAACAATTATGAACCATTTGTAAATATTGGTAAAACCTATTTTAATGCAGGTGATAAAAAAAATTCCCTAATCTATTTTGAAAAAGCTTTTAATATTAATCAGTCAGATAAAAATCTTGTTATTACTATAAGTAATATTTATAAAGAATTAGGAAATATAGAAAAGGCTAAATATTATAGTAATATTATCCACTAATATTTAATTATAAATTATTTTCAAAAAACAAATGCTAACAATTGGATTGTTTTATGGTACAGATACAGGAAATACAGAAAAAGTATCTAAGAGAATAAAAGAAGTATTAGAAATAAAATCAAAAAATATTTCTGTTGAATTAATTGAAATTTATAAAAAAAAGAAAGAAGATATGGCAAAGTATAATTTTTTGATACTTGGTATGCCAACATGGTATGATGGAGAAATTCAGGGAGATTGGGATTTGTTTATTTCTGAAATGAATCAAATCGATTTTTCTCACAAAAAAGTAGCGTTCTTTGGATTGGGCGATCAATACGGTTATGCCAATTATTTTTGTGATGCGATTGGAATTTTTGCAGAAATTGTAGAAAAAAACAGTGGAATAATCTGTGGAAAAACAAGTACCGAGGGATATGTTCATGGCTTTTCAAAAGCGCAGAGAGGTAATCAGTTTGTTGGACTTTGTTTAGACGTTGATCATCAAAATGAACTAACAGAATCGCGAATAGGTAATTGGACTGAACAAATAGTAGTTGAGTTTTATTTGTAAAGCTAGCCTGTGAATAAAATACACCAACAATGACTTCAAAGAAAAATCACATTATTTCATTCTTGATTTTTTTTTCTTTAATTAGTATTATTTCTCCTTTTTTCCAATGTAGTCAACTCACTAATACAGAATATCACAACTTCGTTGCAACTAATGAATTCAAAAATTTAATAAGAGAAGAAAAAATTTCTAAATGCGCCACTTGCCACCAGAAAGAATATGAAAACGAACTTAAAGGTCCCCATACAAGTGCATATCAAAAACTTTTAGAGCACAAGAGTTTTGTAAACAGTAATAAATATCAATGTGTCTATTATACAAATGAAGTAAATAAATCATTTGATAATTGTACAGGATGCCACGCTCCGCAAAATTTATATGAAACATTTCTTTTTGACAGTATAAACAAACAAGATGAATTTATTACCAAACTTATTCAAATTGGACATCCACGACCAAATGCCAGAACACAAGAAGTGGAAAGGTTTACAGGCATAGATTGTTTAAGTTGCCATTTTGACGGAAAAAATATAATATCACTAAACCATAAAAAATTAAAGAGTGATTCTATTCCTGAATTTCAAACCCTACAAACTATAACTAAAAATAACCTTGTTTGCTATCCCTGTCATTTTGATGTTTTCAAGACCATTAACCCGGAAATTGCAATAAGACGAACCGGTTCAGTTTTGTGCACTAATTGTCACCAGGAACGAAATAATATTGGAGAAGGTACACATTACTATTATTGGCAACATGATGAACCTGAAAAAATAAATTCAAAACTGTTCTTAGTAATGGATGATTTTCATTTCTCTGTTTTATCTAGCAAAATAAAAGGCGAAATAATATGGGATAACACTACTATTCCTCATAAAATAAGTCCGGGCCCAGAGATGATTATGAAATGTGAAGTATTAGATGAAGATTCAAATCTTTTGGGATCAAAAATTATAAGAATAAACAAGAAAAAAGATTTTGATAAAGAGATGTATGAACCGCTTGGAAAAAACTTACTTTTAGGTGAAGTGGGTGATGACGCACCTTTAAATGGTATTCCCATTAAATATGATGTTGATTTGTCGGATGGAATAAGAGCAAAGATTTTTAAAATTTCGCTTATTCATAAATCACAATATTGGTTTCCTGATTCACTTGGTGTATTATCAGCTGTAAGATTTTATCCAATTAATAATTGAAATCACTCTAACATATAGACCGATAGTTCTTCCTTATAGCCACGGGTATCACTTTTTTGAACCTTATTAAGCCACTCAGAGTTTATTTCTTTTAAAGGCAACTGATGTTGGTATATTTCAAAAATATACTGCTGAATAGTTTTCATTCTGTTCGGTGCCGAAACAATCACTACTTCTTCATGAATAGATTCAAGGTAATACCAAAAACTTGGAAAATTATAAATATCACAATTACATTCACCTTCAAGATATCTCTTGTAATAAGGCAAAAAAGGAATAATGTATCCATCTGTTATGTAAATTTTTTCGAAACTTGAAAAATTAAAAAGGTGAAAAGGCTCATTACTTAAAAATAAATAATCAAATGAAGTTGAATTAACTACCAGAAACCGTTTTCTGGCAATTTGTTTTATTTTTTCAAAATTACTTTGATATATTATCAAATCCTTTTTCAGAATTGTTGATTCAATTTTCAAGGAATATAAATGAAAAACCAAAGTAATGAAACAAAAAAATGAAAAAGGATAAAGCCATAATTTTTTTTTTGCTGAGTAATATTTCAGCATCAATAAAAAGTGACAAAAAATGAAAAGGGTGAGATAGGGTGAAAAAGAACGGTCATTCAGTTTGTCAGTATAGGTTTGAACAACAATAAGTATCCAAAATGAAAGTGCAAATCCTATTAGATAGACTGGGTTAAGCTTGTTTTTTCTAACATCAATAATAAAAAAAAGCATCATACTCAAGAATGAAGTGAATACAATCAAACACCAATATTTTAAACCTATTTCCAAACAATTTTTATAAACCCTTTTCCATTGTTTTATATCCGTAAAAAGAAATTTTTCAGGCTCAATTAATGAGCGCAAATAATTTGGTGAAATAATTTTAGGGTCAGACCACATCATATCAGACGCAGCTGAATATATTATACTATCACGGTGACTATTAATTTCTGAGAGTTGTATTTTATTTTCTCTTGCAATTAACTGCTCCTCAATATCTGGTTCTACCTGTTTGTAAAATTCTTCAGAGGTAGCGGTTGATATATCAACAGTAAGTGCTAATGATATTCCTGCAATTATTAGGAAAGGAAAAAAAAATAGTTGTACAGTTTGTTTTACATTGTTTTGAGAAAAAACTAATGCAAAAAAAAAGATTAATAAAAAACAAGCTACTGCAGATTCAATTCTAGAAAGAGCGCCTGTTAGAAAAAAAATATTTATGAAAATAAAAAAACCTAAACGTGATTTTATAGTTTGAGAGGAGGGGTGATAAATAACAATAAGACTAATTAATGAAAGCCCGCAAATCATATAAGATATGCGTGTGTATAAAAGGTGTATTGTGTGGTCTGCAAAAACAAAAACATAGATAGTTATATAGATTGCAATCTTTATATAGATAGATGTTTTTGTCGGTAAAAGCGAGTTGACAATATAACACGCAATAAAACAGGTTGCAAATAAGTATGAATAATATATCCATGAAAGGCACTCAATTTTCGGGAACATTTCATATAGGTATGAATACAAATAGGAAATTCCAAAATTTCCCGAAAAATACATAGATCTAAAAGGCATATCAGATGTAAGTGTTCCGCTAAAAAGAGCAGATGTTAAACCCTCATATTCTACATAATAGAAACCAAAGAATAAATAGGTAAATAAAAAACAGAATAGTGTAATGAAAAATATTAAAAAATTATTCTTATGCATGAATAGTAAGTCAGGCTACTTTTGATGGGGCGGTAGCAGTATTGCGAGTTGGGGATAATTCTTTTACAAACATTCCGAATTCAATATCATTCAGCACTTTAGTAGCCTTAACATTTCGAACACCTATTTTGCGTAAAAAGAATTTTTTCAGATGAAACAAGTTGTGTTTTGCATAAGCTTTAAATTCCGGGTTGCGCATCATAAAACCCGTAATTACATCACTAAGCATTGATAAGGGGCGTATTAATATTTTTGGAAATTTTTGAATAAGTGCTGGCTTCAATTTCTTTTTAATTGAATCAGGTAAAACCGGCATAATTCTGAACACCACTTCATATGCCTTGTAGAGGTTCATCAATGGTACATCTTTTACATTTTCAGTATTTCTGAAAAAATAAAAATCTTCACCCTCGTTAATTTTTTGGGCCTGCAATTCAGTAATTCTTCCTTTTGCCAATGCATCATTCATTAATTCGGTTCCGGGCAAAAAGCATGTCCAAAAAGTTTGAATTCGTTTAGGTGGGTGGTTAGCGTAGAGCATCCGTGCATTTTCTTGTGCACTGATTGGTTCGTCAGGAAGCCCGAACATGTGGTCTACCTTTACTTTCATTTTGTATTTATTCATTGCATCTATTGCAGCACTTATATCATCGCTTTTCTCATAGCGCATCAACGTATCTTTTTTAAAACCTTCATCCATGCTTTGCACACCCATTTGCACCCACACACATCCTGCATTGCTTAACCATTTTGCAATGTCGTCATCCATGTAGCGAGGATGTGTGAGAATTTGAAATGGTTTGTTTATTTCTTTTTTATAGAGGTATAAAAAATCCTGCAGCCATTTTTTGCTGGTTGTAAAAACATCATCCTGGAAATCTATTACTTCAATCTTATATCTGCTTTGAGCAATTTTCAGTTCTGCAATCATGTGAGCCGGGCTTCGCAAACGAACATACTTTCCTGATTTTTCTTCAGGTAGTTTTGCAAAAAAATTGTTGAAACAAAAAGTGCATCGGTAGGGACATCCGCGCGAAGCCATTGTTAAATACAGGTCGCCTAAGCGTACGTGTTCTTCCCAGAGTGGTTTATCATAAAATGGTAAAGCATCTAAATCCTGAATAAACCCTGTTTGCAACCCATGGATAATACTACCGTCTTTCGCTTTGTACTTAGTATTAGGTATGGGTTGATTGAAATTTTTATCAGCAACTGAGTTTATAATTTGTGGAAATGCGACATCCCCTTCACCAACTACTACATAATCAACAGCCTGTTGCTTTAAAAGTAAATGAGGCACTGCTGAAGCATGGACACCACCAAAAACTGTTTTTACATTCGGATTTAGTTCTTTTGCTTGTTTTGCAATACCCAGTGCCCACTGATAGGTTGAAGTAAGAGGAGAAAATGCCAAAACATCAGGTTGCTGCTTTTTAATTGCTTTAATAACCTCAGGTGTATCATCAAAGAATGGTGATATGCCCGGCATTTCGAGATTGAACCTATCGTGAAAAAGTGAAGCAGAGAAAGCCAAATTAACGCTATGCCCTTTCGACTTTGCAATTGCAGAAAGCATACTTATTCCTAATTGCTCAGTACCCAATGCTGCGAATGTAACTTTCATGCCTGTTTTTGATTACCTGATTTTTTCATTTTCCTTATTTGTGCAGATCGTGAGTTGTCACAAAAATCAAAGTTAAAAGTTTTACCTGACCAGTTGCCTTTTATTGAGAATAATACAGCCCCATAAGTAATTTTGAAATAGACTTTTTGAATTCAAATAGTTTTTCTACACTATTGATATTCCAATTAAGGTAACCTGAACCGATTTTGAACAGGTAAATAAAGGTACCAAAAAGCGGTAAATAAAAAGTGAAAAAAATTAATAACAGATAAAGGTGCTTTTTTTAATTCCGGTTTTTTACTGTAAAAATATTTCAATGACAGAGCACCCAAAACTTTGGCGCAAACGCTGTGTTTTTGGTGAGCATACTCATCGCGCACAATGTCGAAAACCAAAACGAATCTTTGATCATTGCTGTTGTTCCAGGCAGTGTGATAATGTGCATCGCTGAACATCAAAACCTTACCTTCTTCCCAACCCTGTTCTTCTGTACCTACACGAACTCCGCAAACAGGAAAAGGTGCAGGAATTTTCAATCCCAGGTGGCAGCGGATGGTTGTGTTGGTTTCTCCGTTATGTGGAAGCACTTTCGATCGTGGCTCTAAAACAGTAATGCCACCAAAAATCATGTTCGGTACTGATTTAAGCAGGGCATGAGTTTTTGGGAATCGTTTGCAGTTTTTGTGTTTCTTCCAGCCAAAATTGTAGAAATAAAAATTTTTCCATGCATCAGGCGTTGAAAGATAAGGAGGATTTATATTTTTTACTTCAATCTTTTCTTCTCCTGATAATAAGCCTAAAATCTCTTCCCTGATAATATGCCATTTTGATTCTAATTCTTTTATTGCCGGAAAATTATTTGAGTTATAAAAAAAAGCATGTTTTCCGGTATAGGTTTCTTCAATAAGAAAGTATTGTGGTGTTTCTATTGGCAGTTCATTCATTTGTTTTTGAAAATAGAATAACAGCTTTAATTCAATTTTTAAAGCGATAGTTCAATTTCTTAGTTGAGTTTAGAATACATAAATTGAATTTATGCAGATAATGCTTCAGTAGTCATTTCAGGCTTCTTAACTTTTATTTTTGATCGTTTTATCAATTCTCCTAAAGCCATTTCACCTCTTGATTCATATTTTTGTGTAAACAAGTTACTGATTGTTTTAAGAAGCCTGGTTGGATGAAAAAGAAAGTTAGAGGAATAAAAAATAATCAGGTAGCTTAATAAGTAAAATCTAAGAGCATACTTATTAATGTTAGTATTATAAAAATAGTTGTTGAAAAAAGTATCAACGTAAATTATCTGGTAAAAATAAGCATCGTTATTAAGGTCAATTTTTCCTGCATCGCTTAGCTGCCTGAAAAGTTCACTTCCAGGATAAGGTGAAAATACGGAAGGTGCCATATCATTTACACCATGCCAGCTTGCTTTGAGCAAAAACCAAATTGTTTGCCATATATTTTTATGTTTTTCACTGGGAAAACCAATGATAATATTTATTTTAATATTCATTTTCTCCTTGCTCGAATAAGATATTGATCTGAGCATATCAGGAAGTGAAACTTTCTTCTTTATTAATTTTAAAGTTTCTATTGAGCCGCTTTCAGGCGCATATGTTATGTTCCGACACCCCGAAAGATAAAGATAATGGGCAACTTCCTGGTCAATTGCTTCTGAACGTGTGCCTGCAGGTATTTGCCAGGTTATGTTTAGCTTTCTTTTTATAATTTCTTTGGCAAATTCTATAATCCAATCTTTTTTTATTATAGCTGTTAGGTCATAAAAATCAAAGTTAAGAACTCCAAATCTGTCTTTAAAATGTTCTATCTCATTGGCTACATCAATCGGATTTCGCATGTAATAGCGTGTGCCCCACATTTGGGGGCTGCTGCAAAACGTACACTGATATGGACAACCTCTTGTAGCTGATAATGGCACAGAATATACATCTCTGTCCACTCCATATATGATACCATGTTTTTTATATTTTTCAAGCGGAAAAAGTTCCCATGCGGGCCAGGGTATTTCTTCAATTTCTTTTATCCTGTTTTTAGCAGCATTGCGAATGGGCAGGTTATCTTTATTACGATAAACTATTCCCGGTATTTGATCAAACCCGCTTTTGTTTTCTATTGCTCTTACAGCAGCAGCTACAGCTTCTTCTCCCT
>CAMDBK010000031.1 GCA_945889235.1 Chitinophaga pinensis | reverse complement strand
GACCGTATGTTAGACATGGGCTTTATCCACGATGTGAAAAAGCTGATTGCAGCATTGCCTAAAAAGCGTCAGTCGCTTTTCTTCTCAGCCACCATGCCGCCCGAAATTGTAAAGCTGGCAAGCACCATTCTGCACAATCCTGAGCAGGTATCTGTAACGCCCGTTTCATCAACGGTTGACATTATTCAACAACACGTTTACTTTGTTGACAAGGGAAATAAAAACGCCTTGCTGGTTGAGGTGTTGAAAGATAAAAACATAAAAACCGCGTTGGTCTTTACCCGCACCAAACACGGTGCTGATAAAGTAGTCCGTATTCTGGTGAAGCACAACATCAAAGCAGAAGCCATACACGGCAACAAAACACAAAATGCAAGACAGCGTGCCTTAACAAACTTTAAAGCACAAACCACCCGCGTGCTGGTAGCAACTGATATAGCCGCCCGCGGAATTGACATTGATGAGTTGGAATATGTAATCAATTATGATGTTTCAAATATCCCGGAAACCTATGTACACCGCATTGGAAGAACAGGCAGAGCAGGGGCAAAAGGCACCGCGCTTTCGTTTTGTGATGCCATAGAAAAAGAATACCTGCGCGATGTGGAGAAACTTATTTCAAAGAAAATACCTGTTATTGCCAATCATCCTTTTCCCTTGATGGACCATAACCCTGAGAAGCCTGTACAACAACAGGGCAGAGGACACAATGGCCACTCGCGCCCTAAATCAGCAGCCAATACCTCTAAGAAAAAGTGGTTTGGCTCCAGAAGATAGAAGATAGGCAGCTTGTCACCCTGAGCGTAGGCTTCTGTCACTTCGAATACGTTACGCTAAAACAAAATTTAATAGTCGCTTGTTATCTCTTCTCTTTCGCGCAGCTAAAACATTTACATTTGCGCGTTCAAAAAAAAGCCTATAGCCGATAGTCCGCAGATGTTTCGCCTTTCATTACTTCTCTTATTTCTTGTTTCCTGCTTCTTGTTTCTTGCTTCTGACACCCACGCTCAGCAAACAAAGAAGCACACCATCAGCGGTTATGTAAAAGAAGAATCTACCGGTGAGTTTATGATAGGTGTTAATGTCTACATCAAAGAATTGACACGCGGTGCCGTTACCAATCAGTACGGCTTTTACTCCATAACAATTGATGAAGGCGAATACACACTTGCCACTTCTTTTATCGGAATGCAGGAGTATGTTGAGAAGCTGAATCTGAATGAAGACAAGCGTATCAATATCTCCTTGAAGAATGTGCCGGTAAACATTAAGGAAGTTGTTATATCCAGTGAGCAAAGCGATAAAAATGTTCAGCAAACCCAGATGGGCGTTGTTGATATGCCCATTGAAACAATTAAACAACTACCTGCATTTATGGGTGAGGTTGATATTTTAAAAATCATTCAGCTATTGCCCGGAGTAAAAAGTTCAGGTGAGGGCAACACCGGTTTTTATGTGCGCGGTGGCGGTCCCGACCAGAACCTTATTCTGCTGGATGAGGCAGTGGTTTACAATGCTTCTCATTTGTTTGGTTTCTTCTCTGTCTTCAATGCTGATGCAGTAAAAAATCTGGAACTCATCAAAGGCGGAATGCCTGCTAATTATGGCGGTCGGTTAGCTTCTGTATTGGATATTTCCATGAAAGAAGGTAACAGCAAAGAATACCATGTTGATGGAGGAATAGGAATTATTGCTTCTCGTCTTACCGTGCAGGGACCAATAAAAAAAGATACTGCTTCCTTCATTATTTCAGGACGCAGAACCTATGCCGATTTAATTGCTGCCCCTTTTATTCCTGATTCATCAAAAGGCAAAGGTTCAGGCTATTATTTCTACGATCTGAATGCGAAAATCAATTACCGTATCTCTGACAAAGACCGTGTGTTTCTGAGTGGTTATTTTGGTCGCGATGTATTTTCATTCAAGAACCGTGAATCAGGATTTAGTGCAGGAATAAAATGGGGAAATGCAACTACATCATTGCGCTGGAACCACCTTTACAACGATAAGTTATTTGTAAATACCTCCGTTATTTTCACTGATTATAAGTTTGAATTTGCGGCAGGGCAGCAGGACTTTGAGTTTAAACTTTTCTCGGGCATCCGCGACTGGAACGTGAAGATTGATTACAACTGGTTACCTGACATCCGCCATAACGTTAAGTTCGGACTGAATTATATTTACCACACCTTCACACCAACCAATGCTTCTGCACGCTCGGGCGAAGTAACTTTTGACCTCGGAAAAATTACCCGCATGTATGCTCATGATGCAGCACTATATATCACCGATGATTTTGATGTAACCGATAAACTGAGGATTAACGCAGGTTTACGCGCTACGTACTTTGAACAGATTGGTCCTTTTGACCGCTTTGTAAAAAACCAATACGGTCAAACTACTGACACCATTCATTATAAAGGTGTAGATGAAAGTAACCCGATTATGAAACTGATTATTGATGGAGGATTAAATCAAAGTGTTCAGGTTTATCGCCACATTGAACCTCGTCTGGCTCTGCGTTACACGTTAGGAAAAACATCTTCCGTGAAAGCATCATTCACGCAGAATTATCAGTACATACATCTTGCTACTATTTCATCTGTTTCGTTGCCAACCGATATCTGGGTTCCCAGTACATCCTTGGTTAAACCACAAATGGGACTTCAGTATTCAGCAGGATATTTCCGTAATTTTTTCAATGATAAATTAGAAACTTCGGTTGAGGCGTATTATAAAACCATGAAGAACCAGATTGAATATAAAGATGGTGCGCTTCCCGGTGATAATGTGCTGGACAACCCTGATAATAATTTTACGTTCGGAAAAGGATGGGCTTACGGAGTAGAGTTTTTTATTAAGAAAAAAACAGGAAAGCTTACCGGCTGGATTGGCTACACCTGGTCAAAGACTTCGCGCCAGTTTGCTGCGCTTAACTTCGGACGCGTGTTTGATGCAAAGTATGACCGGAGGCATGATGTTTCATTAGTTTCCAGCTATGATTTTACGGAACGTTTGAACGTGTCTTTGATTTTTGTTTATTCCACCGGAAATGCACTAACGTTGCCAATTGCACGTTATGTTTACGAAGGAAATCTGGTGAGTGAATATGGTCAGCGCAACTCGTTTCGCATGCCGGCCTATCACCGTGCCGACCTTTCAATTACTTACAAAGGAAAGCCGCACAAGCATTTTCAGGGAAGCTGGAACCTGAGTATTTACAACCTTTACAGCCGTCAAAACCCGTTCTTCATTTATTTTGATGACACTGGAAGTATTGCCGATGGAACTTTTCGTGTAGTTGCAAAACAGGTCTCGCTGTTCCCGATATTACCTACTATCACTTACAATTTTAAATTTTAAGAGATGAGGAATTACTTATCAGAAATAAAAGGAAGATTTGTTGTCAGGCTGAGCGTAGTCGAAGCCTTATTATTAAACAGTTCGACTACGCTCACTGCGACAATTCTAATGATGTTTATACTTCTCTCTTCCTGCGAAAAAGAAATAACAGTAACACTTCCTGAAGCCGAAAAGAAAGTAGTTGTGGAAGGTGCAATTGAACAAGGCCGTCATCCTTATGTATTGCTTACCCGCAGCTCGCCTTACTTTGCACCCGTTTCTGATTTCACGAATAATCTTTTTGTAACCGATGCAATTGTAATTGTAAGTGATGGTATCCTTTCAGACACTATGCATGGCGGACTGAACATGGAAGTTTATAATCCATTTCCGGTTTTTGCATATACCTCTGATATAATTACCGGTGCAATTGGCGGAAGCTATTCACTGAAAATAATTGCCGATGGAAAAACATTGACGGCAACTACAACCATTCCAACTCCTGTTGTACTCGACAGTTTGTGGGTAAAACCCAAAGCGGGTTCAACCAACGACAGTCTTGTTAATGTTTGGGCGCTGCTCAGTGACCCTGCACCGATTGGAAATAATTATCGTTGGTTTACCAAAGTACTTGGTAGAGACGCGCGTTACCTTGCTCCCGGTGGTGCAGCGTTTAATGATAAATTTACAAACGGAGTGCAATACGATATCTGGTACCATCATCCAGATGATCCATTAACTCAAACAGATACAATTGACCATAATCATCGTTTCTTTAAAGGCGATACCGTTGTGGTTAAGTTTTGTTCCATTGATGTAGCGAGTTATAACTTTTTTTACTCCATGGAAAATGTGATGGATGCTAATGGAAATCCTTTTGCAGCACCTGCTTCGGTGTTTACAAATGTCAGCACAGGAGGCTTGGGCGGATGGATTGGATACGGAGCTTTTTACGATACATTGGTTATTAAATAAATGAGCAGAAAAGATATAATTCTCGCAAAGTCGCAAAGTCGCAAAGGAGTTATCATGTATTCTTTGCGTCTTTGCGTCTTTGCGTGCAACTTTTTATTTCTCTCTTCCTGCGAAAAAGAAATTACCGTTAATCTGCCTGATTCTGAAAAGAAAATTGTTGTGGAAGGTGCCATAGAACAAGGCAAACATCCTTACGTTTTGCTTACACGCAGCTCACCTTATTTTGCACCCATCAGTGATTTTACCAATAACCTTTTTGTGACCGATGCAACCGTAATTGTAAGTGATGGAATAATTACCGACACCATGCAGGGTGGCTTGAATACTGAGATTTATAAACCCTATCCTGCATTTGCTTACACCTCAGATTTAATTACCGGTGAAGTTGGAAAAATGTATTACCTCACTGTAATTGCAGATGGTAAAACACTGACATCTTCAACTACAATTCCAACTCCTGTTCCATTAGACAGCCTTTGGTTTAAAGAAGATAAAGGCGCAACGGATGATAGTCTGGGTTATGTGTGGGCGCACCTTACCGACCCCGATACTATTGGGAATGCGTATCGCTGGTATTCTCAGATTTTTGGAAAACAGTCAAGATTATTACCCAATGATGGTTCAGTATTCAATGATAAGTTTATAAACGCACAAAGTTTTGATTTTGCTTATGACCCGTCTTCAGACCCATTGGAGGCTGAGGATCCGAATGGCTTGCCGTTATTTTATTTTGGTGTTGGCGATACGGTAGTTGTGAAATTTTGCACCATTGATAATGGCACTTACACCTTTTTAAATTCACTGGAAAATATAAGATTTTCAAATGGTAATCCGTTTGCTGCACCGGCATCTGTGTTTACAAATATTCAGGGCGGAGGCCTTGGCGGCTGGTGCGGATACGGTGCAACGTATGATACAATAGTTATGAAACTACCGTAGAGGTTTGTCACCCTGAGCGTAGTCGAAGGGTTCATAAACATTTGGAATATTATTTTGTTTAGTAAACACAAGATTTGAAATAAAATTATGGAAAACGAACACGTAAAATGCCTTATCATAGGTTCCGGTCCTGCTGGCTATACTGCCGCAATTTATGCTGCACGGGCAGACATGAAACCTGTTATGTACACAGGTTTGCAACCGGGCGGACAACTGACTATTACAACAGAAGTGGAGAATTATCCCGGTTATCCCGATGGAATTCAAGGTCCTGAAATGATGGAACATTTTCGCAAACAGGCTGAGCGTTTTAAAACAGATATTCGTTATGAATATGTTACAGGAGTTGATTTTTCATCAACACCTCACAAAGTTTTTATTGATAAAAAAACTGTACTTGCTGACTCTGTAATTATTGCAACAGGTGCTTCAGCAAAATGGTTAGGCTTGCCTTCTGAGCAACGCTTAAACGGTTACGGAGTTTCTGCGTGTGCAGTTTGTGATGGTTTCTTTTTCAAAGGTCAGGAAGTGGCAATTGTAGGTGCCGGAGACACAGCTGCTGAGGAAGCATCCTACCTTGCCAAGCTTTGCAAAAAAGTTTACATGCTGGTGCGCAAAGGTGAGATGCGTGCATCAAAAGCAATGCAACACCGTGTGATGAATACACCCAACATTGAAATTCTTTTTAACACTGAACCTGTTGATGTGTTAGGCGAAAAAGGTGTAACGGGTGTGCAGATAAAAAACAATAAAACTGGAGAAGAAAAAGTTTTAACTGTTACCGGTTTCTTTGTTGCCATTGGTCACAAACCTAACACTGATATTTTCAAAGACTGGCTGGACATGGACGAAACAGGTTATCTGATTGTTACTCCCGGAACTTCAAAAACAAAAATTGAAGGTGTATTTGTTTCCGGTGATGCTGCTGATAAAGTTTACCGCCAGGCTGTAACCGCAGCGGGAACTGGCTGCATGGCTGCATTAGATGCAGAACGGTATTTAGCTGCGAAGGGAATACATTAATTTGTTTCATCATGCTGAACTTGTTTCAGCATCTATATAAAAGACCCTGAAACAAGTTCAGGGTGACGATAATTATTTCAATTGCGAGTAGTTTACTAATCGTACACCTTTGTAATAGTAGCCAAGAATTTTCTTGTAGCTATAACCTCTGCTCGCCATTTCAATGGCGCCCTGCTGACAAAGCCCGACACCATGTCCAGAGCCTCTTCCTGAGAAAATTATTTTGTCTGCGTTCTGTTCAATATTGAAGAACGTTGAACTAAGTTTGAAGTCTTTCCGCATTTCAGTAAGCGCAATTTTAGAGCCGAATAATTCATAATCACTTTTACGCTGTGGCTGGTAAAAACAATAAATTGAATCGGTGGGTTTGTGATAATCTTTAGTTTGTTTGACAAGGTATTTTTCCCAATCCTTCATTGAAATTATTTTTTCCCAGTTGGCATTTCTTGAGCTCACGCAAAAGCTGTCTATAACAGGTTTCAGGTAATGCCTTTCTGTTTTCCAAACATTTTCAGAGTAATCTGTTTGTCCTCCACAATTACTGTGATAAGCAGCAAAAATTAATTTATTACTTGAATCAACCAACACAATTCCGCTCGTAGCGGCAACGGCTAATTTTATTTCAGGCTTACGATTATTTCTTCCTTTAAAAACCTGACAATGCTCACGGTCGCATAAATCATAACCTTCTGCTTTGTGTTTTCCTTCGCTTTCAATGGCAAAGGTGCGACACATAATTGACTGTATTTTGTAATATTCATCGGGTGCTGAATATCCGGTTTCGGCTTCTACCACGCCTGCAACATAGTTGTCAATATCAACGTGATTAATAATGGTGAGTGAATTTTTTCCTGAGTTAACATACACGTCATCGTCTAAATGCGTTTCTGTTTTTCCGTCAGCAGGTTTTATTTTCAGGGTGGCAAGTTTTTCCAATGCAATTATCTGCACACTTTTGAATTTGCCAAATGTTTGTGCAATGCTTTTTACCTCAATTGAATCATTGATGTATGTCAATGAAATCAAATCGTTGCGTTTTATCAAGGTGAGCAGGCTGTCGCCTGTAAACACACTGTAAACATCTGACACAGGAGCCACAAGCAGGCGCATTACTTTTTTGCCTGATAAAATTCCTACATCAATCCGCTCTGACTGAGAAAAAGAATAATTGGAACTGATTAAAAATAAAAAGAGCAGAAGAGAAACTCCTCTGCTCTTTTTATATGTATTTATTTTAGGCAATATGTGTCTTTCTCCTCCCCTTTGGGGAGGTTGGGTGGGGCTCTTTTTAACGCAACATTCTTCTCAGAATTTTACCGACAGGAGTTTTCGGCAACTCATTTCTAAACTCAATAAACTTGGGAAGTTTATAACCCGTAAGATTTTTCTTGCAATGTTCCATCAGTTCTGCTTCGGTCAGTGATTGGTCTCTTTTCACTACAAAAATTTTCACCACCTCACCTGATTTTTCATCAGGAACACCAACTGCTGCAACTTCCATTACTTTGGGATGCATCGCAACAACTTCTTCCACTTCATTCGGGAATACATTAAAACCTGAAACCAAAATCATATCTTTTTTACGGTCAACAATTTTGAAAAAACCATCTTCACTTACTACTGCAATATCTCCTGTTTTCAGCCAGCCATCAGGTGTAAGCACTTTTGCAGTTTCTTCCGGTTTATTGTAATAACCCTGCATTACCTGCGGCCCTTTAATCCATATTTCACCTGCTTCGCCAATAGGAACTTCATTTCCTGCATCATCAGTTAATTTCATATCGGTGGAAGAAACCGGAATTCCGATGGTGCCAATTCTGTCTGAGCCATTGATTAAGTTGCAACTTGCAACAGGTGAACTTTCTGTCAAACCATAACCTTCCACCAACGATTTTCCGGTCAAATTTTTCCATTTTTCGGCTACCGGTTTTTGAATGGCAGTTGCTCCGCCAACAATTCCTTTGGTATGACTGAAATCAATTTTCACGAAATCAGGATCATTCATCAGCGCATTAAACAAGGTGTTCACGCCTGTAAGGAAAGTGAATTTATGTTTCTGCAATTCCTTTACAAACGCAGGAATATCGCGGGGATTGGTGATTAACACATTTGTTCCGCCCATGCTCATAAATGCAAGACAATTAACCGTAAGCGAAAAAATATGGTAAAGCGGAAGAGGAGTAATAATAATTTCTTCACCTTCTTTAAGATGCGATGCCATCATGCTGCGGATTTGTTCCATATTGGCAATAATGTTGCGGTGCGTGAGCACTGCGCCTTTTGAAACTCCGGTTGTTCCGCCTGTATATTGCAGAAAAGCGATGTCTGAATTTTTTGCTTCAACAGGTGTAAATTTCAAAGAAGAATTTTTTACAACATCACGGAAACTGATTGCTCCCGGCAGGTTATAAGCCGGAACCATTTTCTTGACATTCTTAATTACAAAATTTACAATTAGTCTTTTTAATCCCGGAAACAAATCAGGAATTTCAGCAACGATAACTGTTTTGATATTTGTTTTCGCGATAATTTCTTCCAGACTTTTTGCAAAATTGGCAACTATCACAATTGCTTTTGCTCCTGAATCTTTAAACTGGTATTCCATTTCACGCGCGGTGTAAAGCGGGTTGGTGTTTACTATCACCAGACCTGCCAGCATTGAGCCGTAAATAGCAACAGGGTACGACAAAACATTAGGCATTTGCAGCGCAATTTTATCGCCCGGTTTTAAATCGGTTTTGTTTTGCAGGTAAGCTGCAAAGTTATGTGCCATGCGGTCTAGGTCGCTGTAAGTAACAGCAACACCCATATTTTCAAATGCAACTTTAGTGCTGTACTTTTTGCAGCTTTCTTCAAATAGCTGAACAATGTTCTTGTAACTATCAGGGTTGATTTCGGCAGGCATGGTTGCCGGATAATGTTTGAGCCAAACTTTTTCCATATATATTTCTGTGATTTTGATTTTTTGCGGGGTAAATATAGATAAATACACGATTAATTTTTTTGCCGTAAAAATTAATCGTTGTAATGGTTTTTCATTCATCAAAATTTATACTTTTACCAGCCCTCAAAAAAAGGTTTATTGCTTGAATTTAGTTCGATGAAGATTTTTCTCCGCTTAGTTTTTCTCCTCTCTTTCAGTTCAATATTAACTTGCGAAAAAGCATTTACACAGGTTAGTTTTGAATCTGAAGGACAGTTAATTGAACAGGCAAATAAACTGTTTGAAGCATCTGATTATGTAAATGCTATGCCGCTGTTTTCGCAGTTGCTCAGCCTCCATGCAAAGGACCCGAATTACAATTATAAATTTGGTGTTTGTGTTTTGTTCAATGATGAAGATAAGTCAAAGTCATTATCGTATTTTGATTTAGCTATCAAAGAAAATGTTGTTGACAAAGAGGCATTTTTCTATGCCGGTAAAGGTTACCAGATGAATGCACGATTTGATGAAGCTCTTGCGCTCTATGAAAAATATAAATCAAAGATTTCTGCTCCTGATAAGTTGGATGTTGAGCGCTATATAGCCCAATGCAAAAACGGAAAAAACCTTTACGATAAAAATGTAACGCTTCAGGCGCTTGAGAAAACTGAAACATTGGAAAATGAATTTTACCGTAACTATGATTTGAAAGCTATGAAAGGGCGGATTATTCCCAAGCCGCTTAATTTTAAATCTAAGAAAGATGTGAAACTGGAAGACAATACTTTAATTTTTGTTGGAACAGAAAATCAGAGCATTGTTTATTCAGGCTATAATGATGAAGGATTAAATACAAGCCGCGAACTTTTTAAGGTCAATAAATTACCCAATGGCGATTGGGGAGTTCCGGTAAATATTGGTGAGCCCATCAATACACTTTATGATGAAGAATATGCATTTCTTCATCCCGATGGAAAGACATTGTATTTTTCTTCAAAAGGACATAACACCATGGGAGGTTATGATATTTTCAGGTCGGTTTATGACGCAGAATCAGGGAAATGGTCAGCGCCTGTAAACTTTGCACATCCAATCAATTCTCCTGATGATGATATTTTTTATGCTGCCGATGAAGCCGGAACATTTGCCTATTTCGCAAGCAAGAATTTTACCAAGCCCGGAAAAATAAAAGTTTATAAAATCACCACATCTGCAACTGCTCAAAATAATCTACCGGTAATTATTAAAGGAAATTTTTCGGTTAACGGTGAGCGTGTTTATACTAAAACTGAAATAAAAGTAACGGATAAAACTACCAACACCTTGGTAGGAACATTTAACTCAAATCGCAAAAACGGAAATTATTTACTGGCACTTCCTGCCGGTAAAAATTTCGTGTTGGATATTACACCTGAAGATTTTGTTTCACATCGTGTTGAGATTACAATTCCTGCAAAAGCAAGCCAGGAATTTTTTGAGCAAAAAATAAATTTCCAGAAAGATGCTGTTGGCGAAACGGTTAATGTCACTAACTTTTTTGATGCTACCGGAAAAACAGCAGGTAACAATCTTAGCAGTGTTATGCTGAACGAACAGTTAGCTGAAAAAGCAAAAACAGAAAACAAGAAAATACTAAGTGCTGAAGAATTTTCTGCCTATAAAACACAGAAAGCCGAAGAAGAAAAACTGCATGCTGAGGCACAGAAAAAGCTTCTTGCTGAAATTGAATCAAATAAACAGGAAGCATTGCTGAAAGCTGAAGCAGACAAGAAAGCAGCAGAAGCAGCAAAGTTAAAAGCAGAGCAGGATGCTCTTGCAAAAGTTGAAGCAGAAAAGAAAGCCGCTGAAGAAAAAGTAAAAGCTGAACAGGCTGCAATTGCTAAAGCGGAGGCTGATAAAAAAGCTGCGGAAGAAGCAAAACAAAGAGCAGCACAGGAAAAAATAATTGCCGAACAGCTTGCTACTGCTGAGAAACAAAAACAAGAACAGGCTGCTGTTGCCAAAGCTGTTGCTGATAAAAAAGCAGCAGAGGAAGCTAAACTAACTGCTGAAAAACAAAAGGCAGATGAAGAGGCAAAACTTGTTGCCCAAGCCAAAAAAGAATTTACAAAACCCAAAGATTCACTTTCAGCTGAACAGGTAGCTGCATATGATAAAATTGAAAAACAAAATGCAGAGAGCAAAAGAATAGTTGAAGAGCAATTAAAAAAGGAGAACGAGTTAAAAGAAAAGAAGTTGAAAGAAGATGCTCTGGCTCAGGAAAAATTCCTTGCTGATAAACATGCAACTGAAAAAGCCCAAAAAGAAAAAGACGAGCAAAACCATAAGATAATTGAAGAGCAGAAGAAGAAAGAGCAACTTGCAGCAAAAGAAGCAGAACTGAAAAATAAAGCGGTAATGGATTCGTTTGCTTTGGCTCAGAAAGAAAAAGAAAAGAAATTCGTTACCTGGGTAGATTCATTAGACAAAACAGAAGCTAAAACCGAACCTCTTAATAATAACAAAGCAGAAGAGGAAAAACTTGCCGCAGAACAAGCTCAGCTTAAAATTGAAAGAGAAAAGCAGGAAGCATTAAGGCTTGAGCAGGAGAAATTAATAGCAAGTTTAAAAGAGAAAAAACGGTTAATGGAAGAAACTATTCGTCAGCAGGCAAACATGAAACGAGTTTCGGATTCGTTGGCTGTTGCTGAAAATAATAAGGAACAGGTAAATAAAGTTGCCGATGAAAATGAAAAAGCAAAAGTGGAAGAAGCCGCTGCCAAAGCAGAAGAACAACGTAAAGAGTCTGAACTGAAAGCATCAATTGAAAAACGTAAAACTGCTGAAGAAGCAAAGCTGAAGGCTGAACAGGAAGAAAAACGTAAGTCTGAAGAATCCATTGCAAAAGCAGCCGAAGATGAAAAAACTGCAAAGCTAAAAGCTGAACAGGAAAAACAATTGGCACTTGAGCAGAAGAAAAAACAAGAAGAAAAAAAGCCGGTTGTTGTAGCTGAAGAAAAATCAATTGCAACTGCAGAACAAAGTGAAACATCTGAACAACGCAAGCTTCGCCTGCTCATGCAACGTATGAATGCAGAAGCAAAAGGGCGTGAGATAGTTGAAAACAACTTAAAAGCCCAGCAGCAGTCAGGTAACCAGACATTGGCCAATTCTCAACGTTATAAAGAAGTAGCAACAAACAAAGAAGTTATTCCGCTGCATAAAAAAGAAGAAAAACTGCGCCCACCATTTGATAAAACAGATTTACTTACCAACAAAGGTGTAATTTATAAACTGGAAGTAAAGCTTGATCCGCATCAGATTCCGCAGGAAATTGCCTCCTTGCTAAAGCCTGGAAACGGACCTTCTGAAGATGCGGTTTACTATTACAGTGGGGCTTATACTTCACTGGCAGAGGCTGTTCTTGACCAGCATGATTTACAGTACAAAAGCTTCCCAACAGAAATTATTGTTTACCTCAATGGCAGTGAAGTAAGCGTTAGCGAAGCAAAATTACAGCCTGTAGTTGAATAGAATCTTTTAGTACCTTAGCGTTGGATTTAAAACCAGATTTCCATGAACCCATTTCCACACACAACAACTGAAACCGATATTGAAGAAGAAATTCTTCGTGCGGAAAAACAACTGAATCAAATCGTTATTTACAATGATGATTTTAATACCTTTCAGTTTGTTATTGATACGCTGATAAGAGTTTGTGAACATGAGCCGCTGCAGGCTGAACAATGTACACTTATGATTCACTACAACGGAAAATGTTCAGTTAAAAAAGGTGAGTACAAAAAGCTGAAACCACTTTGCGAGAATATTCTGGAGCGCGGATTAACTGCTGAGATAATATAAACGATTGTTGTCACCCTGACCGTAGTCGAAGGGTAATAATTAAATGCTTCGACTACGCTCAGCATGACATCCAACCTCTAACTTCCAACTACCAAACTTGTCTCTCACCGCTATCATCCTTCTTATTGTTCTCGGCTTAATCTTTATTCTTCTTGAATTATTGATTGTTCCTGGAAGCACCGTTGTAGGTATTATTGGTGCTGTGTTGATGATAGCAGGCATCTGGTTTGTTTTTGCAAAGCACGGAACTACAGCCGGAATTTATGTGCTCTCCGGTTCTATCGGCCTTACATTGCTTCTTGTTTTTATTGGAATAAAAACAAATACCTGGAAACGATTTTCATTGGAAACCAAACTTCACGGCAAAGTAAATACATTTGAACACGCTGAACTGAATGTTGGCGACAACGGAAAAACCATTTCACGCCTTGCCCCTTCAGGTAAAGCGCTTATTAACGGGCATTATGTTGAAGTGCATACACAAGGCGAATTCATTGACCAGAACACCGATATCACAATTACCAAACGAACAGAAAGTAAATTATTTGTAACCACTAAAACCACTTAAACTTATGGAAGGACTACCGTTTCTCATTATTGTCGGCATAGCATCGCTTGTCGGATTATGGATTTTATTTTATTTCATTCCCGTTGGGCTGTGGTTTTCCGCGCTGGTTTCGGGTGTTAAAGTTTCGCTGATACAATTGGTGTTAATGCGCTGGAGAAAAGTTCCTCCTGAAGTTATTGTAACTGCTATGATAGCAAGTTCTAAAGCAGGACTTAAACTGAACCGCGATGAACTGGAGGCTCACTTTCTTGCAGGAGGTCGAGTTCAGTTGGTGGTGAATGCACTTATTTCTGCAGACAAGGCAAACATTCCTTTGGATTTTAAATCAGCTACTGCCATTGACCTTGCCGGAAGAGATGTGTTGGAAGCCGTGCAGATGTCGGTAAACCCGAAGGTGATTAACACACCTCCGGTTGCTGCTGTGGCAAAAGACGGTATTCAGTTGATTGCAAAAGCAAGGGTAACGGTTCGTGCCAACATCAAACAATTGGTTGGTGGCGCGGGTGAAGAAACCATTCTTGCCCGTATTGGTGAAGGAGTTGTATCTTCTATCGGTTCGGCTGTATCACACAAATCGGTGCTTGAAAATCCGGATTCAATTTCAAAAGTGGTATTGGCAAAAGGATTAGATGCCGGAACCGCCTTTGAAATTCTTTCCATTGATATTGCCGACATTGATGTAGGTATAAACATTGGCGCAAAGTTACAAATGGACCAGGCTAATGCCGATAAAAACATTGCACAGGCAAGAGCCGAAGAGCGCAGGGCAATGGCTGTGGCATTGGAGCAGGAGATGAAAGCAAAAGCACAGGAAGCCCGCGCAAAAGTTATTGAAGCCGAAGCCGAAGTGCCTAAAGCAATGGCAGAAGCTTTCCGCAATGGTAACCTTGGCATTATGGATTACTACAAAATGGAAAACATTAAAGCCGATACCGGTATGCGCGATTCTATTTCAGGGAAAGGAACAGGAAAGGGTACGGAAGGAGAGAAGAAGTAGCTAGTGGCAGTATGCAGTAAACAAAAAACCTCTTGGTGTAGCCAAGAGGTTTTTTGTTTTTGTTAGTTTATCTACTCTCCTGCCTGCCGGCAGGCAGGGCAGGCTTAGTAAATATATGCTCCCGCCTGAGGCGGGACTTAGTGTGCTTATATCTAAATTAACCCCTGCAAACTCAAAACTTCACTCCCACTATCAGCACATCATCTACCTGTTCTTCTTTGCCTCGCCAGTCTGTTATGTATTTTTTTAAAATTAATGCCTGTTCTTCAGCATCTTTGGTGGCTGCGCTTTCAAGAATAGTGTGCATCCTTATTTTCATCATCTTTTTGCCGGTTCTTCCGTTGAACTGCGATTGATATCCATCGGAGGTAAGGTAAATGCAATCGCCTTCATTATAGGTGATTTCTTCCTGACCAAAATTTTTATCATCTCCGTTATTACTTAAGCCCCCTATGGCGTGTCTGCTGCCTTTTATTTCTATCAGTTTGCTGCCATTAAAATAATACAGAGGGCGCAATGCCCCAGAGAATGTGATAATTTTTTCTTTTGCATCAATGCGGCACAGGGCTATATCCATTCCGTCACGCACCTCATCATTTGAATGTTGGTGAAGGGCTTCCACTAATTTTTTATCGAGCCGTTTTAATATTTCGGCAGGTTGGTAGCATTTTTCTTCTATCACTACCTGATTAAGAAACTGGTGGGCTATCAGCGACATCAGCGCTCCGGGTACACCATGTCCGGTGCAGTCCACTACGGCTTTGAAGTGCACATCGCCCACCTTGTAATGCCAGAAAAAATCTCCGCTTAAAATATCTTTTGGCAGCAGCAAGATAAACCTTCCGTTAAAACTTGCTATTGTTGCAAGGGGCTTGTTAATAATCGCTTTCTGTATCCTTTGGGCATAATTGATGCTATCTATTATTTCGTGGTTGCGGTCTGCCAGTTCTTTGCTTTTTTCTTTTAATAGTTCTTCGGCTTTTTTGCGCTCGGTAATATCAACGGAAACTGCCAAAAGACAAAGCGTTTGTTCTACCTCCAATACAATAACAGAAGTGGAGAGGCTTAAATTATGGCCATGTTTGGTTAAGCCATTAATTTGAAAATCTTTTACACTCTTATTTGCTTTTATCAGGCTCGCCATTTGGTCCCTTTGTTCGGGATGAGCAAATATGTTTAATTCTGAACCTGATTTACCAATAACTTCCTCTTTGGAAGAGAACCCATATAACTCAAGAAAGGCACTATTGACATTTACTATTTTGCCATCGTTGAGCCGGCTAATGACAATTGATGAAGGATTATTTTCAAAAAGACTGAAAAAAAGTTCATTGGATTTTTTTAATAGTTCTTCGGTTTTTTTGCGCTCGGTAATATCGCGGAATGTTACAATGGTACCGATGATTTCGTTTGCTACATTGCGCATGGGTGAACTACTATAAGAAACCGGAAAACTTGTGCCGTCCTTTCGCCAAAATACTTCATCTTCTACAATTCGGTCCTTGCCGTCAGAGAGGGTTGCATAAATATTACATTCACTCACGGGGTAAGGCAATCTGTTAGCATAGGTATGATGTATTGTAGAATGTGCAGGTTTGCCTATTAACTCTTTAATATCCCAACCCAGCATTTTGACTGCTGTGGGGTTTTCAAAAATGATATTTCCATCCTTGTCGATACCATGTATGCCATCTTCGACAGAATTGAAAATCAGCTCATACTCTTGTTTTAATTTTAAAATTTCTTCTTCCACTTTTTTGCGTTCGGTAATGTCACGGGCAACGCAGTAGAGTTTACCGGTTAAAGG
>CAMDBK010000030.1 GCA_945889235.1 Chitinophaga pinensis | reverse complement strand
CTTTTCGCGCAATAAATTAAAGTTAAGCCGCAGAGAAATCTCATCTATTTTTGTAAAAAATTTCAAGCCTCGCATTTGTTTGGAAGAGCTTGAAGCCCGACCGTCATCCCCAACTAGCATACCATGCAGGTAATGAAGCTGAACACCCCAACGGGTATTAATATCGTAATGAATACCTGCATTAACAGCTAGTTTTACCGTTTTAAAATCAGGAAGAGCGGTTTCTTTCAGGTCACCCAAATAATACATCCCGCCTAATCCTAAATATACCGAAAACCTGCCCTGTGCATTTGCGCTTCCGGCCAGAACAAGAACTAATAGTATTGAAAAAACAATTTTTTTGCTGCTGATTTTCATATCCTTCTTTAATAGTGTAACGTAACCCGGGGCAAAATTAGTATGCTGAGGCATACAAATATTATTTGCTATTGAAAATTAATTAGGATATGTTTGCACATTAAACTGTTGATAATTAAACAAATTAACCATGTTCAATTCAGAAAACAAATCTCAGAAATCAAACAGCGGAACAGATGTTAACCCAAATTCCAGCAATCGTATTCTTGCAGGAACTATAATTGAAGGCAGCATTCAAACCGAAGGACATATCCGCATTGATGGCACACTCATAGGTTCCATCACCTGCAAAGGAAAAATTGTAATCGGCTCAACCGGAAAAGTTGAGGGAGATATAAAATGTCAGAATGCAGATGTTGAAGGCACTATTAAAGCCAACATTTCGGTTTCTGAATTACTAAGTCTTAAAGCTACTGCAAAACTTACCGGAGATATCTACGCTAATAAATTATCCATAGAACCGGGCGCAATGTTTACCGGAACCTGCAGCATGGGTGCAATTATAAAAGACATGCAGCATGGAAACAAATCCGGAGAAGGACAACGATCAGAAAAAACAGCTTAATTTTTATGCCCGATACTCGGGTATGGCTATGCAGATGCTCGCAATAATACTTATTGGAGTATTTGGCGGTATTATGTTAGATGAATATCTTTCCCTTAAATTTCCTGTCTTTACATTGGTGCTTACCTTACTCTCGGTTTTTCTTTCCGTTTATTTTGCAACCCGTGATTTACTGAAAAAAAAATGATCTCTTTTTTAAAAAATATAATTGTGTTCACCTTTATTGTGGGAAGCGGAATATTTGCTTGGAATAAATTCATGCAACCAGAACTTGTAGTTAATAAAGCCTGGTATATTCTTGCTTTATTCTTTGTTCTAACAGCCTTTATGCACTGGGGTTATACAAAGGCAGCAGAAAAAGGTGGGCAACATTTTACGCGTTATTTTCTTGCAAATACAACACTCAAACTCTTTTTCTACCTGCTTGTTATTGTAGCTTATATTATCGGAAAGCCGGCAGATGCAATGCAATTCACAGTCTGCTTTCTTGTGCTCTACTTATTTTACACGGTTTTTGAAACGTTCCATTTACTGAAACACTTCAGGAACGAGTAAAACCTTTTCTACAATTTTCTCAAGCACTTGTGAACACAAAAAAGCAGAAGTTTTGTGTAGAAATTTCTCTTTAATGTCAAATATATCCGAATTTAATTATCGCTGAAACCCTTGTAGGGAAAAGAGATTAAGAGGTTTAACACAGACAGTGTTACCCTAATGTTAAAAACTTTGTTCGATTGTTTAAAACTATGAATCGAATCCTAAAAAAAAAAATCCAAAATTTGTTGCAACGAAAATCGAAGTAGTTACACACCGTAATTTCTTCATTTCCAGAAAATCAGGTATTTGTCTGTAAAAGGCAGGCTTTAGGCGGTAATTGGCGCTTTAAGGTTTGAATGCAAAATCTTTTGCTCTTTTTCAGAAAAAATACCTGAATAAAAGAAGTAAAAACGTTCTAAAACAAACCATATGGAGCAACAGGTACAACAAAAAGCGCAAGTAAACATAGAAGAAGTTTTACCTGCAAAAACTACGCTTCCGGTTGAACCTATTTTAGTCGAAAACACCGACAGGTTTGTATTGTTTCCCATTAAACATGCTGACATCTGGAAGTTTTACAAAAAAGCTGAAGCCAGCTTCTGGACAGCAGAAGAAATTGACCTTTCTCAGGACACCGTTGATTGGGAAAATAAATTGAATGATGATGAGCGCCACTTTATAAAACACGTGCTTGCCTTCTTTGCAGCAAGCGATGGTATTGTAAATGAAAACCTTGCCATCAATTTTTTAAATGAAGTGCAATACCCTGAAGCCCGTTGTTTCTATGGCTTCCAAGTGATGATGGAAAATATTCATTCTGAAACCTATTCATTGTTAATTGACACGTATATCAAAGACAACGCAGAAAAAAATCATCTTTTCAAAGCGATTGATACACTTCCATGTGTAAAGAAAAAAGCGGATTGGGCGGTGCGCTGGATTAACAAAGGTTCGTTTGCAGAAAGATTGATTGCATTCGCAGCAGTGGAAGGTATTTTCTTTTCAGGAAGTTTCTGCTCTATTTTCTGGCTCAAGAAACGCGGATTGATGCCCGGACTAAGTTTCTCCAACGAATTGATTTCACGTGATGAAGGCTTACACTGTGATTTTGCGTGCATGTTATACACCCAATTGGTAAACAAACTTCCTGAACAAACGGTGCAGAACATTATTGCCAACGCAGTGGAATATGAAAAAGAATTTGTGAGCGATGCACTTCCTGTAAAACTAATTGGAATGAACTCAGAGTTGATGTGTCAATACATTGAGTTTTGTGCCGATAGATTGTTGGTTGCGCTTGGCGTTGGAAAAATTTACAATGCAAAAAATCCGTTTGACTTCATGGAAATGATTTCGCTGCAAGGCAAAACCAATTTTTTTGAAAAAAGAGTAAGCGAATATCAGAAGTCAGGAGTGATGAGCAGTTCAGCAGAACAACAATTTAGCTTAGACGAAGAATTTTAAAATCTATACACTATGTATGTAATAAAAAGAGACGGCAGGCGCGAGTCAATTAAGTTTGACAAAATCACCGCGCGCATTCAAAAGCTTTGCTACGGCTTAAATCCAATCGTTGACCCGGTGCCGGTGGCAATGAAGGTTATTAAAGGAATTTACGAAGGTGTAACCACCATCGAACTGGATAACCTTGCTGCTGAAGTTGCTGCATCTTTTACAATTAAGCATCCTGATTATGCACTGCTGGCTTCACGCATTGCGGTGAGCAACCTGCATAAAATTACCAACAAATCGTTCTCTGGAACGATGAGAGCATTGTATGAATACATTGACCCCGTAACAGGTGAGAACGCATCCTTACTTGCCAATGATGTATATGAAATCATTGAAAAAAATGCTGAGTTGTTGGATTCAACAATTATCTATGACCGCGATTTCGGTTATGATTTTTTTGGATTCAAAACGCTGGAACGCTCTTATCTTTTGAAAATGAACGGCAGAATTGCCGAGCGTCCGCAACACATGCTGATGCGAGTTTCTGTTGGCATTCACAAAGATGATATTAACGCAGCAATTGAAACGTATAACCTGATGAGCGAGCGTTGGTTTACCCACGCAACACCAACGCTTTTCAATGCAGGAACGCCAAAACCACAGATGTCAAGCTGCTTTTTGCTAACCATGAAAGGCGACAGCATTGACGGCATTTATGATACCTTAAAACAGTGTGCTAAAATTTCACAGTCAGCAGGTGGAATTGGTTTGAGCATTCACAACATTCGTGCAACCGGGTCATATATAAAAGGCACCAATGGAACTTCTAACGGAATTGTTCCAATGCTGCGTGTGTTCAATGATACTGCACGTTATGTTGACCAGGGCGGAGGTAAACGCAAAGGTTCATTTGCAATTTATTTAGAGCCATGGCATGCCGATATTTTTGATTTCCTTGACCTGAAAAAAAATCACGGAAAAGAAGAAAACCGTGCGCGTGATTTATTTTTCGCTTTGTGGGTTCCCGATTTGTTTATGAAACGCGTGGAAGAAAATGGGGACTGGTCACTGTTCTGTCCGCATGAAGCACCGGGGCTTGCTGACACTTACGGAGACGAGTTTGAAGCATTGTATTTCAAATACGAGAAAGAAGGGAAAATGCGCAAGACGATTAAGGCGCAGGAATTATGGTTTGCCATTTTAGAATCGCAGACCGAAACCGGCACGCCTTACATGCTTTACAAAGATGCCTGCAACAAAAAATCAAACCAGAAAAATCTCGGAACAATCAAGAGCAGTAACCTTTGCACCGAAATTATTGAATATACTTCACCAGAAGAAGTTGCGGTTTGTAATCTTGCTTCCATCGCGTTGCCACACTTTGTAATTAATGAGAAATTCGACCACCAGAAATTGTTTGATGTAACGTATGTAGTTACAAAAAATCTGAATCGTATCATTGACCGCAATTTTTATCCTGTAGAAGAAGCACGCAGAAGCAACATGCGTCACCGCCCTATTGGTATTGGTGTTCAGGGCTTGGCTGATGCTTTCATTTTGTTGCGTATGCCTTTTGATTCCAACGATGCGAAAAAACTGAACAAAGAAATTCACGAAACGATTTACTACGCAGCAATGACTGCATCCAAAGACCTCGCGAAAATAGATGGGCATTATGAAAGCTACGAGGGCTCACCCGTTTCACAGGGTATTTTCCAGTATGATATGTGGAATGTAACACCTTCCAGCCGCTGGGAATGGGATATTCTGAAAGAAGAAGTGAAAAAATTCGGTGTAAGAAATTCATTGCTGCTTGCGCCAATGCCTACTGCTTCAACTTCACAAATTCTTGGTAATAACGAATGTTTTGAACCCTACACTTCAAACATTTATACCCGCAGAGTTTTGTCGGGCGAATTTATTGTAGTGAACAAACACCTTCTGAAAGACCTTGTAAAACTGGGCATCTGGAACGATGGTTTGAAGAATGATATCATTGCAGCAAACGGTTCTATTCAGGAAATTGAAGTAATTCCACAAAACATAAAAGACCTTTACAAAACTGTTTGGGAAATAAAACAGAAAGACCTGATTGATATGGCTGCCGACCGTGGAGCATATATTTGTCAAAGCCAATCGTTAAATCTTTTTGTACAAAATCCAAACTTCGGAAAATTGACATCCATGCACTTTTACGCCTGGAAGAAAGGTTTGAAAACAGGAATGTATTACCTGCGCACCAAAGCTGCAACTGATGCAATTAAATTTACTGTGGAGAAACAAGCAGTTCAGGAACCACAGCAACAAGTTGCTCCCGTTATTCAAAATCTGGATGAGAAACAAGCAGCAATTGTTTGTTCGTTGGATGACCCTGAGAATTGTGAGGCCTGCGGTAGTTAGTTTATCGTGTATAAAGTGTATACTCTAACATTAGCGCCAGGCTGTGCGCCTCGCACTTATATTTTAAATGAAATAGTGAACTTCCTGCCAGTTTGTAAGTGATTGGATTTTCAAAAGCAGTCAATAATCCTGCATGAAAGAATGACCACTGCCTGTCACCCTGAGCGTAGTCGAAGGGTTTTACTAGCGAAGAGTTTTGTCCAAGCCTATTAAGAGAAGTTGAAAGAATAATTTTATTCATTTCGTCCTTCTCTTTTTCAAACAACAACTGAAGGTCTGTAATTATTTTCTCTTTTATTTCCGATAATCCCGGCACTTCAAATTTTTCCAGCAAACGTGCTACGTGATATAAGATAACTGCCGCAGAAGGATAAGAGTGCGAAGCATAAAAAGGTTTTTCTAAATATTCCTTTTTCTCAATCACTGAACGGATAAAGAAAATTGAATCAGTATCATTTTCATTTAAAGGCAATTTGTTTTGAAAAACAAAATACAGGTTATTACATAACACACAAACATCAAATTCAATAAACATATTCTTTCCAAAAAAAGTAGAATAGGCTTTCAGGTTTTTGTATTCATGGAAAGTATTGGTTACTTGTTTTTTTCTGAGATTAGCATGTTGTGCTAATTTCTCTTTCAGCCATAAAACCTTTTCCCGGCTTGGGTTTGAGGTACTATAAATCAGTGAAGTATCATCAGCATCATCAGGTATTCTGACTTTTTTTACATGCGACAAAATTTTTCCATTTGGAAAATGTGCTGAACCATCTGTTCGCCAGAAATTATAAGTATCAAGTCCGTCTTTGTTTTTATAATCCGGATAATTTGCAATTGCATTTTTACAGATTTCATTAACAAGTTTTTGTTCTTCATCCGATAATTTATCTCTCAGATTTTGCAGAATAAAAACAATGCTTGCAGTAAAAAAAATATTGTTGTCCTCGCTCTCAAAAGGAAAATGTAAGTGAAAGCGTTGTGAAGAAAAAAGACCGGGAGCATAATATTTATCTCCTGTAGATTGGAGTTCTGAAATCTTATGAAGAAGTTCTGCGGCAGAATTCAAGTGGTAAATTCTTTAACAAGTTTTTCTGCAAGTTCGGGCAAGCCTTTGCCCGCTTTCTCTTTAATCACGCGTATTTCACCAAAGCTGTAAACCAAATCAGGATTCGGGTCAACATAAAATTTTGGAATTTCATTCGGTGCATAGTCCAGCAAATTTGCAGCGGGATAAACATTGAGGGATGTTCCCGCGACAATAAAAATATCAGCCTGCTGAACCAAGTCAATTGCATTATCCATCTCGGGAACTGCCTCGCCAAACCAGACAATATAGGGACGAAGCTGATAGCCTTTTTCACAACGGTCACCCATTTTTAGTTCCCAGCCTTTGATATTGTAAATCAAATTTGGGTAAGCAGAACTTCTCGATTTTTTTATTTCACCGTGTAGATGTACTACTTTTTTTGAACCCGCACGTTCGTGCAAATCATCAATGTTTTGGGTAATTACATGAACAACAAAATGCTTTTGCAATTCTGCAATTACAAAATGTCCTGCATTTGGTTTTGCTTCCAAAGCCTGTTTCCTGCGCTGATTATAAAACTCCTGTACCATTTCCGGATTCTTAGCCCAGGCTTGCGGTGTAGCCACATCCTCAATCTTATGTTCCTCCCACAAGCCACCACTGTCGCGGAAAGTTTTTATTCCGCTTTCAGCGCTTATTCCTGCTCCGGTAAAAACAACCAATCGTTTCATTTTTCTTTAAAATTTGCCACTAATTTATTTCGAAAAAACGTTGCCACAGATTACACTAATTTTCATTGATTTAATTAGTGCAAATTAGTGCAATTAGTGGCTACTCGAATTCAATTTTCATTTCTGTTTCTTCTTTTTTATCCTGATTGGCTTTCACTTTCTTCAAAATCTTTTTCTTTTCTCTTTCAGTTTTTCCGGCTGTGTCAGGTAGTTCATCCCATTCAATTTTCAGTTCAGTATTTTTCTCCGGTTCTTTTGGTTTGAACGAAGCGCTGTCTTTTTTAAACCACTCGAATTCCTCATTCAGCAAAGCTTTCATATTCTGATTTTCTTTTTTCATATCGCTCTTTATTTTATCCCGCACCGATTTATTGTCATAAGAAAATTTGTAATCACCTCCGCTTCCCTTCATGGTAAGATAAAGAGAAGTCTTTCCGCGTCCATCATCTTCAAGATAACCAAATTCCTCATTTTCTTTTTTGGCTTTGCGTGCTTTACTGAACAAAATATCGGAAAGAAAAACGCGGAAATGATACTCAATTTCATTACTGAAACTGTGTGTTCCCGAAACATCCAGGTCAAGTGCAGATGACTGAATTTTCATCAGCGGAATAATCACTTTTTTGTCTTTGATTTCAATGTTGTTGCTCATGGTGGCAAATTTCACGTGATTCAAATCTTCCACTTTAATGAACTTTGCAAGTTCTTCCAGAGGCTTGAAATCAACCAATTCCCCCTTACTTACGGCAAGATTACTCTTCACATTTAATTTTGACAAATCCATTTTAAGCGCATTGTTCAATACTCCCCTAAGATTGATTGTTGCGGTTGCTCGTCCTCGCAGATTTTCATCGGTAATAAATTTCTGTCCGAAATTTTCACACTCAAAAAACAGTTGCTGCACATCAATGTCGGAAACAGATGTATTGCAAATAATATCAAAATTATTATCCGGATTTTTTACTAATGAAAGCTCAGCATTTGCTGAGCCATCCATACTTTTAAACGATAAATCATCCGCGGTAAAATAGCCGTCTTTTAATTTCACAACTCCACGAATTTCTTGTGCTGAAAACTTTCTGAACTTCAATTCCTGAGCGGAGAGCATAAGGTCGAAAGCAAGATTGGGAGAGAGGTTGAGATGATATTCTTCTGACGAAACAGTTATTTCAGTTGAATTACCTTCTTCCAGTAATTTATCGAGATTAATGAGTTTTGATTTTACCGAAGCATTGATATACAACTGCTGGTCGGGCAAAAGAAAACACTGTAGAATGTTGCGGAAATAACCGGTGAGTGTGAAATCAGTTCCTGAAATTATTCCCGAAAAATTTTCAATTTTAAGCTCATTGTTATAAAAAGAAAAATCACCGTTAAATTCTTTAAAACCGCGTTTGTTGCCTTTCAATTTGAATGAAGCAGCACGCAGTGAAACATTTCCAGAAGTATTGGCGCGACTTATTTCTTCGGCAGTAATTTTATCCATGTCATAGAATGAAGCACGGAACGATGCATTGAGCGTTGCATTACCTGAAATTTCTTCCAATGTGTCAAGATGTAAAAAGCGGACCAATTTCTGCAAATCAAATTCTGCATCAACAGTTGCCTGCACATCAGGATGCAAAAAATTATGGATGCTGAAAGCCCCGCTCAACCTCCCATCTGCAAGTGATGTATGAAACGAAGTAACACTTAAAATTGCTGTTTCCGATTTACGAATATCCGTAATCAGATAATTTCCTTTCACACTTACTTCTTCCAAAGAAATGCCTGAAGGTTTGTGTTTGATATCACCTTTTTCAATTCCGAAATCCGCATTTAGTGAAGGTGAATTTCCTTCACCTCTTTTGCCCTTGTAGGCTGCTTTAAAATACAGACTGCCATCGCTGTTGTAGTCGGCTAATTTCTTTGCTGCATTTTCGGGAAGCAATGAAATTATTTCACTTACATCAAAGTTTTTCCCTTCAATCAAAAGCTCAGTTTCGCCACCGGCACGGGCTGAGCGGACGCTTCCGCTCAACGAAACCTGCATCTGCGCTACTGTTACATCTCCTTTCTCAAAGGTGTAAATTCCTTTTTCGGAATTGACATTCAGTTCCAGTTCAATCAGCAATTTTTTATCCCGCAGAATTTCTTTTTTATTTTGTTCAAACAAGTACAATTGACCCTGACTTACTACATCAAGGCTGAATTGTTTCTCTGAAAAATTACCCTTCAGTTTTATTTTTTCCTGATACGAAGAAATATTTTGTCCCAGCGCTTCATCACTATAATACAGGCGTGCATCGCGAAACTTCACCTCATTCAGCGCCAATGAAAATGACGAATGAACAGTATCTTTCCGTGTTTTAAAAATTTCATAATTACCTTTTCCTTCTTTATCTCTTGCAATTTTTATAACACCATCTTCAGCTGATATTTTTTTAATATTATAGTTCTTGTTAATAATGTCAAAAAGATTAAACCCGAGATATAAATTCTGAAAATAAAACAGCGTATCTTTTTTTGTATGTGATGTTACTTCGCGTACAAACACATCATTTAATTCCAGCGATACATAAGGAAACTGTTGAAACAACGTGAGGTCAACTTTGTCGCTGATGCTGACGGGTGTTAGCAATTCTTTATTCACTTCAGCCAGCACATACTCTTTTATTTTATCGCGATAAAGATTAGCAAGAAGCAGACTTGTCAGCGGAATCAACACAACAAGCGAAAGCAAAACAATAAGTATTGATTTGAAAATGTTGAATTGGTTTGGTTGTTCTTTTACTTCTTCCATAGTTTAAAAGCGCTGTAAAGCTATTAACGGAATTGCAGAATAAAAATTGTTTTAGTTTTGAGGGCAATAAAAATTAAGTCTATGGCCGAAACAGGAATTCTAAAAAAAAGCAAAACCGCTTTTATACTCATTGATGAACAGGAGCGGCTGATGCCGGCAATCTTCAATAACACGGAAGTATTTGAAAATGTGAACCGACTTATTGAAGGTTCAAAAATTCTGAATGTTCCGTTGCTTGTTACAGAGCAATATCCGAAAGGGCTTGGTAATACCTGCTCAGAAGTAAAAATTCCTGAAGGACAGGAAGTGATTGAGAAAGTTTGTTTCTCGTGTTTGCTTTCTGATCCTGTAATTGAAAAACTAAAATCACTCGGAATTGAGCAAGTGGTTCTGGCCGGAGTTGAAAGTCATATCTGTGTTTTAAAAACCGCGCTGGATGCATTGAATAGCGGCTTGCAGGTTCATGTAGTTGCCGATGCAGTTTCGTCACGCAAAGAATACAGCAAACAAATTGCATTGGAACGGATGCGTCAGTCAGGAGCTTTTATTGTTACCACCGAAATGGTTTTATTCCAGTTGATGGACGCAGCAGGAACTGATGAATTCAAACAAATCAGCAAATTAATACGATAAGAATATGAAAGACTATACCCGCATATTTGATATGCTTCCTTACCAGTTGGCGAATTATCCGCAAGAGGTTTGCCTTGCCGAAAAAGTAACCGAAAACGGGAACAAATTTTACAAAGGATATAGTACGGCTGAGTGTATTAATATCATCAATCAACTGAGCAAAGCCTTGCTGAAACTGGGGGTTAAGAAAGGTGATACAATCGGAATAATTTCCAATAATCGTCCGCAATGGAACTTTGTTGATTTGGCTGCGCAACAAATAGGAGCGATTAATGTACCCATTTATCCAACCATTACGGAAAGCGAATACAAGTTTATTTTTAACGATGCTGAACTTGTTTATTGCTTTGTTTCAGATGCTGATTTATTTGCAAAAATCACAAACATTAAATCTGCTGTTCCATCATTAAAAGATGTGTTCACTTTCAATGAAGTTGCAGGAGCAGCAAACTGGAAAAGCCTGCTGCAAGAGGTAAATGCAGATGACCTTAAACAAATTGAATCACTGAAAGCAGTAATTAAACCTGATGATTTAGCAACCATTATTTATACTTCTGGAACAACAGGAAATCCGAAAGGCGTAATGCTTTCGCACACTAACATTGTAAGCAATGTTAAGTCAACCCTTTCTATTCAGGAAATAATGGTGCAGGGAAAACGCAGTCTGAGTTTTCTACCACTCTGCCACAGTTTTGAACGCATGGTGGTATATACTTACATGGCTGTGGGTATGTCGGTTTATTATGCCGAAACACTGGAAACCATTGGTGAAAACCTGAAAGAAGTAAAACCGCATTTCTTTACTACTGTTCCCCGTTTGCTTGAAAAAGTGTATGAAAAAATTATGCAGAAAGGCAATGCTCTTGAAGGTTTCCGCAAGAAATTATTTTTCTGGAGTATTGATTTAGGTTTAAATTTTGAACTGAATAAAAATCAGGGATTGTGGTATGATATTCAACTTACCATAGCACGAAAATTAATTTTTTCGAAGTGGAAAGAAGCGCTGGGCGGAGAAGTGGAAGCTATTGTAAGTGGCGCTGCTGCACTGAATGCTAAGTTGGGAACATTATTTACAGCAGCAGGAATTCCTATCATTGAAGGATACGGACTGACTGAAACTTCTCCTGTTCTTACTTCCAATCGTTTGGTAGAAGCCGACCGCAAATTAGGTACCATCGGCATTCCGATTCCCGGTGTTGAAATAAAAATTGCTACAGACGGTGAGATACTGGCTAAAGGTCCGAACATCATGTTAGGTTATTATAAACGCCCTGATTTAACTGCTGAAGTGATTGACAAAGAAGGTTGGTTTCACACAGGTGATATTGGTGAGTATGATGGAAAATTTCTGAAAATAACCGACCGCAAAAAAGAACTTTTCAAAACTTCAGGCGGGAAATATGTAGCACCACAACCAATTGAAAACAAGATGAAGGAATCACCACTGATTGAACAGGTAATGGTTGTTGGTAGCGAACGAAAATTTGTTTCAGGGTTGATTGTTCCTTCGTTTGTAAATCTTGAAGAGTGGTGTAAAAACAACGAAATACACTATAAATCAGCCGGAGAAATTATTAAGAATCCCAAAGCAGTAGAAGCGATTCAGAAGGAAGTAAACAGGATTAATGAAAATATTAATCACGTAGAGCAGATAAAAAAATTCACATTACTTCCTGTGGAATGGGGGGTTGCAACGGGTGAACTTACACCAACATTGAAACTGAAACGAAAAATTATTCTGGATAAATTCAGCAAGGAGATTGAGTTGATGTATAAAGAATAAACAATAAGTAATTTGTTGTTTGCTAATTTCGCACAAGATTTTTCTCTGTGCTCATTCACCATCCTAAATTAACTGACCTTTTACAACGGGCGTATTCTGCCGAAAAAGCTGCTGCTTTTGCGTATCAGGGACATGCAGGTTCAGTAAAAAAAGAAGAGAAAGCTGCTATCCGTCAGATTGAATTGGATGAATGGAATCACCGTGAAGAAGTGCTGAAAATCATGAAGCAATATGCAATTCCTGTTTCACGGAAATATGAATTTCAATTTGGTGTTATCGGTAAAACAATTTCATTCAGTTGTTACGTTATTGGTTGGTTTATGCCTTACTACTTTGCAGGTAGACTGGAGAGTGGAAACGTTTGTGAATACTTTGTAATGATGCATTATTTTCATTCGCTTGGCATCAATGAACATGACCAAATTTTGTATGAAATGGGCATGAAAGAAAAGGAACACGAAGTATATTTTCTTGAACAAATAAAAGGCAGCAAACTGCTGCCTTTCTTTGAAAAACTATTCAACTGGGGAAAGAAGAATAGTTTTAACGATGTAAATCTGGAAGAAAAATTTCCGGTAGAAACGTCAGCGGATTATTGCAAAAAATAAGTTCTCTTAATTCCTTTTATCAGCGCCCCACATCATTTTATTTCGGAGGGTAGTTATAAAATTATCACCCGGAAAACGCACCAGTCCCATTGTAAATGCAGCGCGTGAAATCTGTAATTCAAAAGAACTTGGTAATGTTACCGAGCGTGAATCAAGTGTTGTTAAAAAGTTTTCGCTGCGGCTTTCTACTTTTAGTTTTATCTTGCTTTTGTTGGAGATAACAAAAGGTCTCACTGTTAATCCGTGCGGTGCAATAGGAGTAATAACAAAGTTTCCGCAACCGGGACTCAGGATAGGTCCTCCGCAACTGAGAGAATAACCTGTAGAGCCGGTAGATGTGGCAATAATTAATCCATCGGCCCAGTATGAATTTACAAATTCATTATCAACCCACGTATGAATGGTTATCATACTGGAGGTGTCTTTTTTGGTTACAGTAATTTCATTTAAAGCAAAATTATTTTCACCGAAAAAGTCTTTTCCGTTCACAAAACTAACCAGCGTACGTTGCTCAATGGAATACTTTTTTGCAAAAATAGTTTTCACTGCCTGAGGAATATTTTCCTGCGAAACACCGGAGAGAAAACCAAGTCTTCCGGTATTTATTCCTAACACAGGAACTCCTGAACTACCTACCAATAAAGCACTCTGAAGCAATGTTCCATCACCGCCAATGGAGAAAAGAAAATCAACCTTGCCTTCCAGTTCTTCTTTTTTGTCAAATGTTTTTGCAGTAATAATGTCCGAAACTTCAGCAGGTAACTGTTCACTGAACTCACGATGAATAAAAACTTCGGCCTTGTTTTCGGCAAGCGTTTTCAACAACTCAGAAAAACCTGTAAAAAAATTTGCGCTGTATTTTTTTCCGTAAAGTGCAATCCTCATGCTTCAAAGATAAGACTAAAGTTCAAATTTAGATTTCAGCCACTTGTTGTAATTGATTACATCGGTATCGCTGCCGGCAGCCTGTTCATCATTCAGGAACAGCGTAATAAGCTCATTCAGTTTTTTATTCTTTTTAGAAATACCATGCAACGCAACGTAGCGGATAATTTCAATCAGTTTCAGTTCGCGTTTATTTTCATCGTTTTGCAACAGGTCTTTGTATTCCTTTTTTATTTGTGTGGTGCGGTAATCCAAAAATTCCATATCATCCAGTTCAAGACGTATAATCAGTTCGGCAATGGCAATGCGGAAGCGTAGCGAACGGTCGGCATTCTTATAACTTTCGTGAACAACTAATTTGTTAAGATTTTTAATGGCATTGCGGTAATCGCCTTTTTCAAAACGGAAGATGGCAAGGTTGAGGTAAACAAACACTTCATAGAAAGGTGTTTTTTTCAGTTGCTCGTTATTCTCTAATTGTTCAAGTATTTCAATGGCTTTATCAAGGTCAATTTTTGAGTAATTAATAACTAATGAATTGTAATAGAAGAACAAATACTTATCGTAATGCAACTTGCCGAATTCTTCCATTGCTGCCTTTAATTTTTCAGCATATTCAAGGCTTTGCTTCACTTTCCAGTTTTTAAATAAGGTGTTTACACTGTAGGTAAGCATCTGCAATTTGGTGAGGTGATTTCCCTTGTTAAAAAGATGCTCGTCCGTAAACTGGGTGTAAGTTGTTATAAGGTAGTCTTCCAGATTTTTGTAATCGTGATGCTGCAACAACACCTGACTTACTGCCTGATAAATTTTAAAACGCAGTGCAGGACTTTTCTTCAACTCACTGTCTTGCGAAAAATCATCCACTGTTTTGCTCAGCATTTGTATAACAGGATTTTCGCCCGGAGAAAAGTTTTGTGTGATTTTCAGTTTGTATTTAACAGCTGCCAGCACATCATCAATCTGGCGTATTTCGCGCAGGCGTACACTGTTTTCTTTTCGCAGTTTAATATAAGTTTCGGGATTAATGGAAACCATTTCGTGCGAAAGTTTTATGTATTCACTGTAGATAATATCCAGCAGCTCGTAGTTTTCCTGTACCGTTGCTTTTTTCTCGGCTTTGCGGATAAAGTGATAAGCAACCGGATAATTATTGCGGTTAAAAAAAAGATAAGCCAGTGAAATAAATTGCAGTGTATTGGATGCTTCATCTTCACCAAAATATTGCAGTGTAAGGCTTTTGTTTACTTCTTCAATCAGGCGGTTTTTAAGGCGGTAGAACGAATTTTTTTCGCCATCGGGATAAAGTTTCAGCGCAACTTTATCTTCATTATACTTTTCTCCTTTATGGCGGATGTAATCAAAAAGCAACACATCTTTCCGATCGCCTTCGGCTGTATTGCGCGAAATATAGATCTTGAAGAAGCGCAGTTCTTCCTTGGTCATGCTTTCTATAATGCGGTTGATGATATCCACGGGGCTAAGATAAAAGAAACCCCTTTATATATGAACCAGTTTTGCGCTGATGTGGGAGATTAAAAATCTTTTATATTTGTGCAAACTAAAAAACTAAAAACATGAATATTATCGCAATTTTTACAGCAGCTCTTATACCAATGGTATTGGGCTTTATCTGGTATAATCCTAAAGTACTGGGAACTGCCTGGATGCAGGCCAGTGGAATGACCGAAGAAAAAGCAAAACAAGGAAGCATGGCTTTGAAATTAGGCTTATCTTTTTTGTTCAGCTTTATGATTGCATTTGTACTTAACTCCCTTGCTGTACATGACGGAATGATTGATGGCGCTATTTAATACAAAACCAATAAAACAATGGTAGCTGAACCAGGTAGTGATTTAGCGAATTGGGTTGATTATTATAAAACCAACCTTGCGGCTGATAACCATATTTTTACGCACGGAGCTTTTCACGCATTTTTTCTTATCGGCTTGTTTATTGTTTTACCTGTGTTTGCTACCAATGCTGTTTTTGAAGGCAAGAGTGTAAAATATGTGGCAATAAATGTGGGCTACTGGATGTTGTGCCTTACATTGATGGGCGGACTTCTTGCTGCCTGGAGATAGGCAATACAATTTTAATATTTAATAATACTCAATCACCCGATCTTCAATAGTTCTAGGAATCATGTTTTCTAATGATGAGGTTTTCTTTATCCAGTTGCCTTGCTTGTCGTATTCGTATATATAGAAGGAGTGATGCTCTAAAGCCGGAATTCCGGTAATAATTATTTCGGCAACATTGCCTTTATCATCGTATTTCCAAAATGTTTTCATATCGCTTGGGCCATCATCAGAGAACACACCTCCTTCTTCTATTATCTTCCCCTTTTCATTATATTTTTTTATAGAGTAATACCATGCAGTTCCTCCATGTCGGAGTGGGTGGCTTGTTTTGATAAGGTTTCCCTTATTGTCATACTCATAGTAACTTGTACCACTTCCTTGATTTTCAAGATTAGACTTGATTGAATTTTCGGTTTTATTTCCGTTTGCATCATATTTATAGTTGCTAGTGTTTGCTATACTTCCATCCGGCTTGTAATTAATTTCTTCAATCATATTTCCTTTATTGTCATAACAGAAAGTAGTTTTTCCTCCGGGCTTTCCATCCGGCCAGGTAACAAGAGATTGTGTTAGTTGAGAGTCGGCATTAA
>CAMDBK010000029.1 GCA_945889235.1 Chitinophaga pinensis | reverse complement strand
CTGATGGATTGGAAAGAAAACCAAGAATGCACAACTCAAAACTGCGGTTTTTCTTTTCGTCTGTAAGCCCGTGCTCTCTTTTCAGTTTATTAAGGGTGGTTTGTAACAATGTATCAGAGCCCAACTCATTTTTATTGTTTACGGGCAGCCTGTTATATTCTATTACAAACTGAAAAACGGTGCAAAAATCGCGGCAATGGATTTCGGTAAGGTCGTGCGGGTTGGTGGATACTACCTTGTGGCAGTTAATCAGCGCACTTTTATAATTGCCGGTGCTGTGATAGATAACCGCAAGCGAAGTGTAAAACCAGCGGTACGCCAACATATTGTTTTCAGGTTGTACAGGACAGTACCCGGTTTCAAAACGCAATGCCTCTTCTACTAAATAAGTTGGAACACTGTCGAATTGATACATCAACAGCAGAGCATACCGAAAGAAAGGGTAATAATAAGGATGGTTATAAAACAACCTGGAGTAAGGACCTTTTGCTATGTTAAAAGTAAGCATTACCATTTCGGCATCACGCGCCAGTTCACAGGCACGGATAAGAGCAATAAACGAATTGCCATATTCATTAATGGCGTTACCGCTCAGTTGGTTTTTATCGGCAAGTTGCTGATAGTGGCTGAACAGATGATGACAATAATCTAAGTGCTTTGCAAAATTGCCTTCAAGAAGTGACATATATATACCCTGTTTTACCACATAATAGTAGTTAGGGTTATTTACCCTGCTGGCATAACACTGTGTTATTTTTTGTAATTCTTTCAGTTGTTTTGTATCGGCTTCGGTGTTCAGTAACAGGCGTTGGGAAACCATCTGTTCAAGGAAAGAGATAGTTAATTCCTGCTGCTCTTCATACTGCATAATAAGGGTTTGTTTATACAGTTCAATCCGGTTTGCCACCTTGTCGGTTGCATTAGAGCCGGGCATATTGTTGAGGACTTTATTTTTAAGTGTCAGCAATTGAAATGTAAGCAGCGGATTGTGATGCTGTTTATCCGCATCAAGCTGATGTTTCAGGTGGTTAAGGTATGCCAGCGCTTGTTGGTTCAGGTCTTTTGCCACTAAACTTTGGGCATGGTTAAGTTGCCTGTTATGTATATCGGTTGCATTGCTGCCGTTGTGCTGCGCATGCAGGCTTTCCAACAGAAACTCACGCAAAACAGATTTATAGGTTTTAAAACTTCCTTTATTGTTGGTGGCGTTAAAATTTCGTTTCAACCGTTTTTCGTCATACACCTTTATAGCATTTACAACCTCGAACAGTTCAAGCAACCGCGCAGTACTAAGATGATTAAACTGTTTAAGAATGGTACTGTAAACACGGAAATATTTTTTCTCATCATCCGTCATGCGGCTGATGATTTCGAACAAGGTGGTGGAAGCTTGTTTCATTAGAAAAATATTTTTTATATATAAATCCGTATTAACTTATAAAACCTCTGTTTTCCGCTATTCTACAGGGCATTCAACACTTTTCAGTGTTTCCACCTTCTGTGTAAACCGTATTAACTTATTCAAAATTTTGTTTTGCCTGTATCGCAAATGACCAACACATTTGCAAGTGCAAGCTAATTAAATTTATTAAAACTAACAACCTGTAATTAATAAACCTGACAATGAACTTACAGATGAGTAAACCAAAAAATGTTAGTGCTCTTGCAAGGTTGTTTACCTATCAACCTAAAAAAGTTAGTGCTCTTGCAGGGTTGCAATACCATCAACCAAAAAAAGTTAGTCCTATTGCAAGGTTGTTTACCTATCAACTGAAAAAAGTTAATGCTCTTGCAAGGTTGTTTATCCATCAACTGAAAAAAGTTAACCCTCTTGCAAGGTTGTTTACCCATCAACCTAAAAAAGTTAACCATCTTGCAAGGTTGTTTGCCTATCAACTGAAAAAAGTCAGCCCGCTTGCAAGGTTGTTTACCCATCAACCTAAAAAAGTTAACCCTCTTGCAAGGTTGTTTACCCATCAACCTAAAAAAGTTAGACCTCAAACAACCTTGTTTGACCATCAACCTAAAAAAGTTAGACCTATAGCATATTAAAATCCAGGTAATTACAAAAAATACAAACCTTTTAAACTAAACCAGCCCGATTATAAACTTTAAAACGAAAAAGCCATGTCAACACGCAGAAAACCTTACTCAACAGCTACCCGCTACAAAGCCCTTAAAGCCGGAAAAGAACATAAAGATATGGTTCCACCGCCATCGGTTATACCCTATAAAACGGGTACGGCTGCCTCCTTAGATGCTTTCTTTCCTTTGTATAAAGCTAAAATAGAAGCATTAGATGCACTGCTGCTGCAACAGATAAGCCTTTCGGCACAGATGAAAATTGTGCGCCCGAAAGCAGAAATATTTGTAAATCATTTTTATCAGGCATTGCAAAACGCTATAAAACGTGAAACGTTTTTAGCTGAAGTACGCACTGTTTATGGCTTAGATGCTAATGACGGAAATATTCCTAAAATGGATAGCGAAGCCGACATCAGCTACTGGGGCGATAAAGCAATAGCCGGAGAAAATGCACGTGTACTGGCAAGCGGAGCACCTATAACCTTTCCCGGGTTGGCTGAAGTGCAGGCTAAATTAACCGCTTTTACTAACCTTAATCTGCAACAGGCCGAAGCAAAGACTGCTTACGACAACGGACAGGAGAGCATTGCAGCCGATGCCGTAACTGCCGACCAGCTTATCCTTAAAATGTGGAACGAAACCGAGGCAGAATTTGATACCGGCAACAAACCCAGCATGAGGCGCAAAGCGCGTGAGTGGGGTGTAGTCTATATTCCAACACCGGGGCAGGCTCCCAGCCCCGATGATTTTTCCATCATGGGTAAAATAACCAACCTGATAACAGGCAATCCTGTAGATGAGGCTGAAGTAAAAGTAGTGGAAACCAATGAAACCTATTTAAGCGACAGCGATGGTAATTATTTTATTCCTGTACTTACTGCGGGTACTTATACCCTTGAAATAACCAAACCGCTGCACGAAGTGGAAACCATAAGCGGGGTTGTAGTTACCGATGGAGTAATAACTACACTGAATATTCAGCTTAACCCGGTCATAAATATTAATGGCAGTGTTAGCGGAATAGTGAACCTGACCGGTTTACCTGTTGCCGGAGCAACGGTAAGCGTTGTTGGTTTTCCGCTGCTTACTGCAACTACAGACGGAGCGGGACACTATACTATCAGCAATGTACCCGCAGGTATGCAAAGTGTACAGGCGCAACTACCGCCACCCAGCCCTATGCCGACACAGATAAACAACATCGCTGTTATATCAGGCGGGAATGTGACTGCGGATTTTAATTTTTAGAGAAAGATATATTAAATAAAAAGGAGGTGGAACGACAAACAGATTATTGCTTAAAAGAATTATAAACCTTAAAACATAGAAAACATGAAAACAATTTTTAAAATAACAATTTTATTATGTGCTTTTATATTATCAACGAGCACAAAATTAAATGCCCAATCAACAGGCGCAACAAACACATATAACGCTGCCAATTATCTTGGGTGGGGAGCAACTAGTGGTGATTTATCTTTTAAAGTAAATAACTCAACTAAAATGACCTTGAAAAACACCTCTGGCAATTTTGGTATTGGCGGAACATCTCCAAATAATTTATTTGAAGTAACAGGAGGAGATATTGATGTGGAAACTTCAACAAAAGGCTATATGATTGATGATGCTTATGTATTACGAACAGGTGGTAATATCTATAATATTTTTGTAGGGTGGGCTGCAGGTGCTTTCAATACAACAGGTACTCAAAACACTTTCGTAGGGCCAGGTGCTGGTTTTGCGAATACAACCGGAAGTAATAATTCTTTTATTGGATATGGTACTGGGGTTGCTAATACTACAGCAAGCGATAATACATTTTTAGGTTATAATTCTGGTACTGCAAACACTACTGGTAATCACAATAGTTTTGGAGGTAGTAAAAGTGGTGAAGTTAATACTACAGGCTCGGGTAATACATTCTTTGGTTATGCTTCTGGTTCTGATAATACAACAGGGTATGGTAATACAGCTTATGGTGATTCTTCGCTTCCTGTTTTAACGACAGGTCATTGGAATGTAGCAATTGGTTATCATTCACTTAAGGCATGCACCGGTGATGGAAATGTTGGTGTTGGAAGAGAAGCTCTTCTTTCAAATACTACTGGAACATCTAATACTGGTATAGGTACTAGTGCTTTGTATAAGAATACAACTGGAGTTGAAAATACTGGTGTGGGTATTTTGGCTTTAGGAGAAAATATAGACGGTTGGTTTAATACTGCATTGGGTGATCAAGCACTTTTAAAGAATACATATGGATGGGGGAGCACTGCGTCAGGTGGAGCTGCACTTTGGAATAATACTACAGGAGACTATAATACAGCTAATGGTTACTTAGCTCTCTTTGAAAATACTACATTAGATTATAATACTGCATTAGGTTACTACGCATTTTATGCTGGTTCCGCCTATACCAATTCTACTGCTTTAGGTTACAGTGCTACAATATCAGCAAGCAATCAAGTAAGAGTAGGTGACCCTACTTCTACAAGCAGCATTGGTGGACGAGTAGGCTGGACAAATCTTTCAGATAGCCGCTTTAAAAAAGAAGTAAAAGAAACTGTTCCCGGTTTATCTTTTATTACAAAACTACGTCCGGTTACTTACTATATGGATTTAGATAAATTATCAGAATTTTTGCATACACCAGATTCGATTCGATTGAAAGAAGGAGAGGCTCTCTCAGCTAAATCACTTGAAACAGGCTTTATAGCTCAAGAAGTTGAGAAAGTTGCAAATGAAATTGGTTATGATTTTAATGGGGTAGATAAGCCAAAAAATGAAAATGATTATTATGGTTTGCGTTACGGAACATTTGTAGTGCCATTAGTAAAAGCAGTACAAGAATTATCTGCAACAGTAGATAGCCTACGCAATGCTTTAGCAAATACTTCAAATGCAAAATTGGAAGGTGAGGAAGAACCAAAAGCTACCAGTATTGCATTAAACAGTGCTGCAAGAGACCTGCCTCTATTGGCTCAAAATCAACCAAACCCTTTTAGTGTATCTACTCTTCTGCGTTTTTACTTACCTAAAGGTACTAAAGGAGCAAGTATAAAAGTGTATGATATTAATGGTTCGGTGTATCGATTGTTTGCACTTACAGGTGAAGGACCAGGCACTGTAGAAATAGAGGCGAATACACTTAATTCAGGTAATTATTTTTATTCACTTATTATTGATGGCAGTGTGATTGATACCAAAACAATGGCGATTACAAAATAAATAATTTAAGCGCTCACATAAAAGGGCTATGCAGTTTTCTGCATAGCCCTTTTATATTTTTATAATAGTCTTATTTTTCGGTAAATTTGCAATGAACTAAAATATACTCTGCATGAAAAAAATTATACTCTGCTTTTTTATTTCAGTAATTATTTCAGGTATTTCCAATGCACAGGACAATGCTCTTGTGATAAAACATCCGGCAGGCGACTACCTTCAGGGAACGATAAACATTAAAATCCATCCGCAATTCAGGGATTATTTTGAGAGATTGAATAATGCTCTTCCTGATTTTTCTGATTTAAGCATAACAGGTATTCATAAGAAATTCCCAAACAGGAAACCACTTGTAAATGAATATCATAAAAGCGGAAAACAATTACCTGATTTGTCTTTAATTTATGAGTTGGAGTATGAAATAGATAAGGATGCTTTTAAAATTTGTGAAGATTTAATGACAATTGGTTACTTTGAGTACGCAGAGCCACACTTTGTAAGTTATATGCTGACCGCTTATACGCCTAGTGACCCAAGACTGCAAACTGACAACCCCTATCATTTTAACACCATGCAATTATATGATGCGTGGGGCATTACTAAAGGAGACAGTAGTGTAGTTATCGGCTATACCGATACGAGTTTTGACCTGGGTCATGAAGACCTTATTGATAATGTGAAATACAACTATGCAGACCCTATAAATCTTATTAATGATGACCTTGATGGATATACTGATAATTACAAAGGTTGGGATATGGTTGATAACGATAACGATGTATATATCGCTAATGAAATTCACGGTACAAGTGTAGCAGCAGTTGGCTCTGCAACAGGTGATAATAACAAAGGGTATCTTGGTTCTGGTTTTAAATGTAAGTTTCTTCCCGTTAAAGTTGCCAACAATGCACAGGTTATTACCAAAGGTTACGAAGGCATTACCTATTGTGTTGAACATGGTGCTAAAATTGTGAACTGTTCATGGGGCAACACTAATCCACCAAGCCAATTAGCGCAGGATGTAATTAATGACGCAACATTAACAAACAATGTTTTAATAATAGCTTCTGCCGGGAATACTAATGATGAAGCGTATTATTACCCTGCATCCTATGAATATGTTTTGAGTGTTACTGGAGTTGATGCTAATGATTTGGCTGACCCAGCTGGTTCCCCAACTCCATTTACTCATAATGATTCAGTTGATGTTAGTGCCCCTGGATTTAATGTTTACAGCACAGCAAGAGTTAGTGGTGTTTATTATTATCAAACTTCAGGCGGAACATCTCTTGCTGCTCCTTTAGTTGCAGGTGTTGCCGGTCTTGTGTGGGCGCAATTTCCTTGCCTTACTGCTATTGAAGTAATGGAACAGATAAAAGCGACTACGGATAATATTGATAACATCCCTGAAAATATTCCTTACATAGGAAAGATTGGAACAGGAAGAGTAAACGCGTATCAGGCGGTACTCGGTAATTTATGTTCTGTTTCAGTTGATGAACGTGAGGCACAGGAAAGCATGGTGATTTATCCTAATCCTGCAAGCAATAACATTACGTTGTTGCTGAAAACAGCAACTAATTCAAAAGCGCAGCTAAGCATTGTAAATGCGGTGGGTGAACAAATTATTGAGAGTAAAAGTTTCAGCCTTTTAAAAGGAAATACTGTTCAGACTATTGATGTTTCAGGTCTTGCAGCAGGAATTTATTTTGTAAATTTGATGTCGGAAAATCAAAGTGAGTGCAGGCTTTTTATTAAATCTGAATAAACATGCCAACCATTTTAATTTTAAAAGGCTATAGATTTTTCTTTTATTCATCAGATGTTGGAGAACCGCCTCATGTTCATGTGGAAAAGGGTGATGCCGAAGCTAAAATATGGTTGATTCCGGAAATAAAACCTCAATACTTTAATGGTTTCAAAACACAAGAGAAAAAAGAAATATTAGAAATTATACACCAGAAAAAAGAATTCTTAAAAACAAAATGGAATGAATACTTCAAATAATAATTATGATGAGTTTGAGAAGCTGATTTATGAAGGAGGGCTTAGGATAATAGCTGTCCATTTTCATAAAGACATTGATTTAATGTTGATTGTTTTGAATAATAAAAAAACAATTAAGCGAACTATATCAGATTTTAAGCTGCTGAAAAAAGCAAAAATTTCACAGCTTGAAAATTATAAGTTGATTGGTAAAGGAACCGGAATCCATTGGCCGGAATTGGATGAAGATTTAAGTCTTAAGGGTTTTCTCAGATACGAATTAGCCAACAATGACAACCTTATGGTTGCATAATTTTCAAAATAAAAATTATGAAATCAATTTCTTTTGCTTTTTTGCTGGCAGTATCATTTTTTGCTTCTGCTCAGCAAAAAATAAATCGTCACTTCTTCCAAATGCCTGCAAGCATTACCGAGAGCGACTACATTGCCAATACAGTTATTGTAAAAGTAAAACCTGAGTTCAGGCAGTTTTGTACAGCTGATAAAATCAGTATTCCTGAAGTAGAAACAATTGTTGCTGAGGCACAAACGCAACAACTTTATAAACTATTTCCGCATTCACTCGCACCCGAAACAGAAAAAAATGAGAGAGGGGAGAAGCTTATTGATTTAAGTATGATTTATGAATTCTCATTTGCTGCTAATTTTTCTGAAGAAGAAATAATCAATCAGTTAATGGCAACGCATAAATTTGAATACGCAGAGTTGCACATCATTGATAAACTCACCTTCACGCCCAACGATCCGGGGCTAAGCGAAACAGGCTCTTATTTTCTTGGAAAAATAAATGCTTACAACGGTTGGGATATTTCGCAAGGTGATACGAATACAGTTATCGGAATTACCGACACAGGAACAGAAATAACGCACCCCGATCTGGTGAATAGTTTTAAATACAATTATGCCGACCCCATTAATGGTAATGATGATGACAACGATGGCTACACTGATAATTTCCGAGGATGGGATTTAGGCGAGAATGATAATAATCCTCAGTATAACGCAATCGCCCATGGCATACATGTTTGCGGACTGGCAGGCGCTACCGTTAATAATGGAGTTGGTATGGCCGGTGTGGGTTTCAAATGTAAAATACTTCCGGTAAAAATTGCTGATGCAAACGGAACGCTTACCAAAGGTTATGAAGGTGTGGTGTATGCAGCTGACCATAATTGCAAAATAATTAATTGTTCGTGGGGCAGTACTTTCGGAACGCAATATGGACAAGATATTGTGAACTACGCTGTGATTAATAAAAATGCATTAGTAGTTGCAGGTGCCGGAAATAACGGATTGCAGCAGGATTTTTACCCCGCTTCATTTAACAATGTCATGAGTGTTGCATCAACAAATACCATCGACCGGAAGTCAAGTTTTTCTAATTACGGCTACAATATTGATGTCTGCGCTCCGGGCGATCAGGTTTATTCAACATGGGAATTGATATGGGATGATTATCTTACCTCAAGTGGTACATCCATGTCTGCGCCCGTTGTATGCGGTGCGGCTGCAATTGTAAAATCTTACTTTCCTTCTTACACCGGTTTGCAGGTGGGTGAAGCATTAAAAGCTACTGCCGATAATATTGATTTCACCGCAGGAAATAATAACTGGGCAGGAAAACTTGGAAAAGGAAGAATTAATCTTTTTCGTGCACTTACCGAAACAAATGCAAAATCAGTTGTAATAACTGATAATACAATTACTGATGGAAACGATGATGCGTTTGTAATAAATGACACCTTGAATTTTATCGGAACATTCACCAATTACCTTGCTCCGCTTTCCAACATGGTTGCTACAATGAGCAGCGCATCACCATTTGTTGAAGTTGTCAGCTCAACTTCAACAGTGGGCGCAATGAATATGCTGGCAACTGCAACCAATACATCATCACCTTTTCGGATTCACATTTTGTCTACCGCACCACAAAATCAGGAAGTTGATTTAAAAATAACAATGTCAGACGGAGTATTTTCTACTGACCAGTATTTCACAATTACAGTTAATGTTGATTACATCAATATTGCCATCAACGATGTGGCTACAACTATTACCAGTAAAGGAAAAATCGGTTACAACGGAATAGCGCAAAATGAAGGACTTGGTTTTACCTACCTGAACAGTGCAAGTATGATGTATGATGCAGGCCTTATGGTTGGTGTGCCGGGCAAAGTTTCGGATAATATGCGAGGCGTAACAGGAGGATTAAGTGACAGTGATTTTCTTTCTGCATGGAGTGTGCACCGCATCAATCCTGCGCAATCATCAGACTTTGATGTGGAAGGTATATTTAATGACGCTGCCGCGGATACTGTGAGAATTCCTGTAGGAATTAATCATAAAGCCTATGCATGGACTGATGATGGTTTTCGGAAATTTGTGATTGTTGAATACAAAATAAAAAATGAAGGAACCACTAACTTAGATGGTTTGTATGCCGGAATTTTTGCCGACTGGGATATAATGGATTACAGTCTTAACAAGGCGTCTTATGATGCAAGTAAACGTATGGGTTATGTTTACAGTACTGAAAATGCCGGGCTTTGGGCAGGAATAAAATTACTTACTCCCGGAAACGCAATTTGTAATGCAATTGATAACATCACAGGAGGTTCGGGAGGTATTAATATGTTTGATGGATATTCCACTGCAGATAAATATCAGTCGCTTTCAACACAACGAAGTGATGCAGGAGGCACAGGAACGGGTAACGATGTGATAGATGTGGTTAGTTCAGGACCTTTCTCTTTACTTCCTGATAGCACTGTAGTTGTTGCCTTTGCCGTAATTGCGGGTGAAGATTTGACAAGTCTGGAAACCAGCGCAGATGCCGCTCAGACAAAATACGATACCGATGTTCCAAACGGAATTCAGGATTTAGTTTCACAAAATGATATTCTTGTTTACCCGAATCCAGCAAGTGATTTGTTGAATGTGTTTGTTCAGTCAACATCACAAAGCCAAGAGTCTATAGTTAAAATTTATAATACTATTGGAAAGATTGTCTCCCTGAGCGTAGTCGAAGGGCAACATTCAACAATTGATATTTCATCACTTGCACCAGGTATTTATTATTGCTCAGTTGAAACAGACAAAACATCTTTTAGCAAAAAGATTGTAGTTGTACATATATAAATCCTGACTCTTGATTCTTATATCTTGTTTCTCTTTTGCGTATTTCACCCTTTTCATGTAGGTTTGCCAACATAATCACTAAATTATAAAATCACTAATTCACAAATAAGATAGAATGGACATCAGCGAAATAGTTTCAATTGCAGGACAGAGCGGACTTTTTAAAGTTATCAGCCAAACCAAAAACGGTTTTATTGCCGAATCATTAACCGACAAAAAACGTATTCCCGTTTACGCTTCACAAAAAGTAGTTTCATTGGAAAATATTAGCATTTTCACTACAGGCGAAGATCAGCCACTGGAAGATGTTTTGAAAAAAGTAATGGAAGCACTGAAGGGCGAAAAAGCTTTTGATGCGGGAAAAGCTTCCAACGATGAGTTGAAAAAACAAATGGAAAAAGTATTGCCGGAATACGATAAAGACCGTGTGTATGTATCCGACATAAAAAAATTGTTTCAGTGGTATAACATGCTGCATGACGCAGGCTTGCATACAAAAGAAAAAGCAGCAGATGACAAGCACATTGATGTGGCTCATGCGCATGACAAAGGAACTGTAAAACCGGGCGGAAACATTGGCAAACAATCAATTCCTAAACCGGCAGCTCCTAAAATAAGCACTACCGTAGGCGTAAGAAAATCAGGAACAGCTTAGTTTTATTTAAGTAAATCTGTCACCCCGAGCACGGCAAATGTCCTGTGGACATTTGAGCGAGTTAGTGCGAAAGGCTAAATAATAACTTCCCATGCAAGCAACTCTCGAAACATCCTTGAAAAAGAAAAGACGTTTTCTTCCCGAAGATTTTAAAATCATTTCGTGGGAAATTCTTGAACCTTATTTTCTGAATCTGCGCGAAAGAAAAATTAATTCTGTTCAGGAATTGGAGAACTGGATTTTAGACCGCAGCGAAGTGGAAGCAGTTGCTGAAGAAGAAACCGGATGGGCTTATATCCGCATGAACATTGATACAACCGACCAAAAACTGGCTGAGAAGTTTTTGTTTTACATCAACGAGATTCAACCAAAAGTTGCACCTTTTGAAAATGACATGAACAAAAAACTTGTCGATTCACCATTTGCGGCTGAGTTAGACAACAAAAAATATTTTGTTTACTTGCGCGGAATAAAAAAGCAGTTAGAGATTTTCCGTGAAGAAAATATTTCGCTCGAGCGTGAGTTGAATGAAGAGCAACAAAAATTCGGAAGTATTTCTGCAGTGCAAACAATCACCTACAACGGTGAAGAAATGACCATGCAGAAAGGTGCGAATTTTCTGAAGCAAACCGACCGCAACATTCGCGAAACCGTTTATGGTATTTTGAAAGCGCGCAGACAACAAGATGTTCAGAAACTGAACGAACTGTATTCGTTGCTTATTAATCTTAGAAATAAAATTGCAGTAAATGCAGGCTTTAAAAATTACCGTGACTACAAATTTGCCGAGTTAGGCAGGTTTGATTATTCGGTGCAGGATTGCTTTGATTTTCATGATGCTATTGCCCAGGAAATAGTTCCTATTATGCGCGAGTTTGATCTGGAACGCAAGCAATTATTGAAATTAGATTCACTTCGTCCATGGGATATGGAAGTGGATAAAACCGGCAAAAAAGCATTAACAGTTACACCGGATGGAAATGAATTAACTGATAAAACCATTGCATTGTTTTACCGTGTCCGCCCTTACTTTGCCGAGTGTCTGGAAATAATGAAAGCGAAAGGAAATCTTGACCTTGAATCAAAAAAAGGAAAAGCACCGGGTGGTTTTAATTATCCGCTTTACGAAACAAGCGCACCTTTTATTTACATGAATTCTGTGGGTTCGTTTCGTGATATGATTACAATGATTCACGAAGGCGGACATGCTGTTCATTCATTTCTCAGCGCCAATCTTCCTGTTACTCAGATGAAGAGTTTGCCTTCTGAAGTTGCTGAATTAGCTTCAATGGGAATGGAATTATTGACAATGGATAACTGGGATATTTTCTTTGAAAATGAAGACGATTTGCGGAGAGCAAAAAAAGAACATCTGGAAAAAGTGTTGCATATTTTTCCTTGGGTTGGTACGATTGATAAGTTTCAGCACTGGGTGTATGAGAATCCCAATCATACTGTTGACGAAAGAGCAAAAGCATGGCAATCCATTCTTGATAAATTTGATACCAAAGTAGTTGACTGGAGTGGTAATGAAGATGCACGGGCCACCATGTGGCAAAAACAATTGCACCTGTTTGAAGTTCCGTTTTATTATGTTGAATATGCGATAGCACAATTAGGTGCAATTGCCCTCTGGAAAAACTACAAGAAAAATCCAGCACAAACAGTTGATAAGTATATGGCAGCACTCAGTCTTGGCTATTCACGCCCTATACGCGAGGTTTACGAAACAGCAGGCATCTCTTTCAACTTCTCAAAAGAGTATGTGCATGAGTTGGCTGCTTTTGTGAAAGCGGAACTGGCTGCTTTGTAAATCAAATTCATTTACTTTGCCTTTCAATGGCAACAACTCAAACCGGCATTGCAATTATCGGCAGCGGCTTTTCAGGAATATGCATGGGCATACAACTGAAAAAAGCAGGCATTACCGATTTTCTGATTTTTGAACGCGCTTCTGAAATTGGCGGAACATGGCGTGACAACACGTATCCCGGTGTTGCCTGCGATGTTTCTTCTCACATGTATTCGTTTTCGTTTGAGCCTAATCCAAACTGGAGCCGCATGTTTTCGCCACAGGCAGAAATATTGGAATACCTGAAAAACTGTGTGAAGAAATATGAACTTACTTCATTTATAAAATATAACGCCAACATTTCAGGTGCTGAGTTTGACGAAAAAAATTCGCAGTGGAATATTCATACACAGTCGGGCGAAACGATAATAGCTAAGACATTTGTAAACGGAATGGGGCCGTTGAACCGTGCTGTTATTCCGCACATAAAAGGAATAGAAACTTTTACAGGGAAAACATTTCACTCATCGGATTGGGATCACAGTTTTGATTTAGCAGACAAGCGAGTGGCAGTGATTGGCACAGGTGCCAGTGCGATTCAAATAGTTCCTAATATTGTAAATAAAGTAAAAGCGCTTTATCTTTTTCAGCGCACAGCACCCTGGGTTTTGCCAAAGCCCGACCGCAATATGAGCGCATTTGAAAAAAAGATGTTCAGGTTTTTACCCTTCACACAAAAAATCTATCGCTACTTTATTTACTGGATTTTGGAATCGTCTGCGTTGGGTTTGGTTGTTAATCCCAAGTGGACAAAATTGCTGGAGAAAATTTCGCTCAGGCATTTAAAAAAATCTGTTACCAATGAAGAGTTGAGAAAAAAATTGACTCCGAAGTACACCTTGGGTTGCAAACGTATTTTAATCAGTAATGATTATTATACAGCACTTACTTTGCAGCAATCACAGCTGATTACAGAAGGAATTGATAAAATTGAAGGCAATGCAATTATTACAAAAGATGGTAAGCGCAGTGAGGTAGATGCAATTATTTTTGGAACCGGATTTAATGCTGCTGACTATCCAAAGGATTTTGTGGTAAAAGGTTTAAATGGAAAACTGTTGCTCGAAGAATGGAAACACGGACCTGAAGCTTATTTGGGGACCACTGTAAAGCATTTCCCAAATCTATTTTTTATCATTGGTCCTAATACCGGGCTTGGAAGTAATTCAATGATTTTTATGATTGAAGCACAGGTAAATTACATTGTTCAATGCATCCAAAGTCTTAGAGAAAAAGGCTATAAATACATGGATGTAAAAGACGATGTGCAGGAAAATTATAACATGGAAATTCAGAAAAAATTAGAACACACCGTCTGGAATTCTGGTTGTGTAAGCTGGTATCAGACAGCAGAAGGAAAAAATACTTCTATCTGGCCGGGATTCACGTTTCAATATTGGAAGCGAATGAAGAAAATGAAACCGCAGGATTTTAAATGGGTAAAATAAAAAGGAACTAAACCGTTTGCGAAAACAGTTGTGCCTTCGGCTGACTTCTGTGCAAACGCGCATCAAAAGCCATACAGATATTCCGCACAAAATTTTTTCCTTTATTGGTAACTTTCAGTTTAAAAGGAACAATCTCAACAAGTCCATCGTGTTCCGGTTCTTCCAATTGTTCAAGTGCAGAGTAAAGTGAATTACATTGTTCGTCTTCACGTTTCCATGTGGTTTCTCCTTTGCAGATAATATTCAATATATGCTGGCGCAGAATCAAATCTTCTGCTGTTAGTAAATGTCCTCTGAAAACAGGCAATTCACCGGCATTTATTTTTTCCAGATAGCCATCTACACTTTTTACATTTTGTGCAAATGCAGTCCAACTGTCGCTAATGGAAGATACTCCCAATCCAATGAGTAAGTGTGTTTTGCTTGAAGTGTAGCCCATAAAATTCCGGTGAAGATTTCCAGTTCCTGAGGCTTTAAAAAGTGTATCTGTTGGCAAGGCAAAATGATCCATACCAATTTCTAAGTATCCGGCCCATTCCAACATCTCTCTCCCTGTTTCATAGAGTTTACGCTTGGTTGCAGGCTCAGGTAAATCACTTTCAGAATAACCGCGTTGTGAAGGTTTTATCCATGGAACATGTGCATAACTGTAAAATGCAATTCGGTCGGGGCGCAGCATTTTTACTTTGTTAATCGTATCGGAAATGCTTTCAACAGTTTGAAAAGGCAGGCCGTAAATCAAATCATAATTAATAGAAGTGTATCCGATTTCACGTGCAAGTTCTGTTATACTTTTCACCTGCTCAAAACTTTGCAAACGGTGAATTGCTTTTTGTACCTGTGAATCAAAATCCTGTATTCCTAAGCTTAATCGCCTGAAACCAGCTGCGTACAATGTTTCAAGATGTTCTTTGGTTGTGTTGTTAGGATGCGCTTCAAAACTCAATTGAGCATCTTTCAAAAGATGACCTGAAGAAATAATTCCTTCCATCAAAGCAGCTAAATTTTCAGGGCTGAAAAAAGTTGGCGTCCCGCCACCAAGATGTATTTCTTTAATGCGTGGTGTTTCCTGAAAAGTATCAAGATACATGGCCCATTCTTTTAACAACGCATCAATGTACGGGCCTTCAACAGCGTGATTAACGGTTATGCGCGTGTTGCATCCGCAATAGGTGCAAAGGCTTTCGCAAAATGGTAAGTGAATGTAAAGGCTTATTCCCTCGCTGTCATTGGTTTGGTGGAATGCGTCTAAAACTTGCCCTTTCCATGTTTCCGTTGTAATATTATTCTTCCAATACGGAACAGTGGGGTAGCTGGTATAGCGTGGTCCAGAAACGTTGTATTTGCTGATGAGCAACTTGTTCATTTCAGGCTGCTAATTTTTTAACATGAAAATATTCTCTTGCTTTTGCTGCTGCCTCCTTGTCTGTCATACGGTCTGCAGCTTCAATTTTAGTAATGAGTATTTTTAACGACTCATAGTTTCTGATTTTAGCAGCAAGTTCGTTTTTTGCTTCTGCAGGACCAAAAATATAGACTTCAGAATCTTCGCTGATGCGGAGAATTACTTCAAGATAAAACTTGCGCAACAACTCTTTATGTCTGTTTTCAAACCCCGTTTCATCACTGATGTAATGCGAACCCATACGAGCATTATTTTTGTTGCGGTCTTCTCCGTCTTCCCGTTCTTTTCCTTCAAATCCTGATTCAATGAAGTAATCTTTCTCTTCATTTTTTTCGTTGAAGTTTACGATTGCCGCACGTTTATGGTCAATCCAAATCCCTGTTTTATTTTTCATTTTATAAGATATATTTATTCAACTTTAAATCTTTTCTCAAACGTGCAATCAATTTTTTTTCTGCTTTGTTTTTTCCTTTGAAAGTATCGGAAACACTGGTAGCCAGATAATATGCTTTCTCACGCATTTCAAGAGTTACATAGTTTTCATGTTCCTTTACAAAACTGATAAATGAATCATATGCCAATTCAGTATCTATTTCCATTTCTTCATATATGTCAAACTCAAATTCAGTATAAAAAGCAGCATCGGTTCCGAATTCATCGGTTTCTTTTTCAGCAGGAACCAGTTCTGATTTTATAACCCGTTTGAGTTCTTTCACTTCATTTGGATTTATTGTTCCGTCTGCTTTAGCAACTGCATATAACAGTTTGCCGAGTTCTTTGTAAAAGCTGCGTGTAATCATGATTTCGTTTTTATTTACAAAACTACAGGGCGCAAAGCATTTGCTTCATGACATTTGTCATAAAATGGAAAGATTATTCTCAGGTTAATTGTTTTTTTAAGGCAATTATAAGCCTCTCATCAGAAAATTTTTCCGGGATTTAGAATCCCTTTCGGGTCAAAAACATTTTTTATTCCGCGCATAAGGTTCAGGTTTACTTCGCCCATGGCAAGCGACATGTAGGGGCGTTTGGCAATTCCTATTCCATGTTCGCCAGAAAGTGTTCCGCCTAATTCAATAACGCGAATAAAAATTTTTTCAATTCCTTCGTTCACTTCTTTGTTCCACCATTCATCACTCAGTTGTTCTTTCATGATGTTGATGTGCAGATTGCCGTCACCCGCATGTCCGTAGCAAACTGAGTTGAATTTGTATTCTGCTCCAATCTCTTTTACTGAAGTAATTAATGCCGGAAGATTAGCGCGGGGAACAACTACATCTTCTGCTTTTGTTAATGAATAAGCGTTTACAGCAGGCGAAACATTTCTTCGCAATCGCCACAGCTCTTCTTTTTGCTGCGCTGAATCTG
>CAMDBK010000028.1 GCA_945889235.1 Chitinophaga pinensis | reverse complement strand
AAGCACCAGCGTTGCAGGATATTCAACACCTTGTTTTATATTTTGAAGAGGTGAGTATTTATACAATGCATTAAACTCAATTGAATCCTCGCTTGTTCCGTAATCACTTGCCCATGCCCAGCCGATTGTGAATTTATGGTAACGCAGCATATCCATTACACCTACTGTTGGCAGCGCCACTTTAAATAATTCAGGACGCTGGGTTATACAAGCACCAATCAACAAACCACCATTGCTGCGCCCTTCAATGGCAAGCTTTGCTGATGAAGTATATTTTTCCCTAACAAGGTATTCGGCAGCTGCAATAAAATCATCAAACACATTTTGTTTTTGCAATTTGGTTCCTGCTATATGCCAGTTCTCGCCATACTCAGAACCACCGCGGATATTGGCCATTGCAAACACACCCCCATTCTCAAGCAACACCAAACGGTCGGGTTTAAAATCAGGATTTTTGCTGATGTTAAAACCACCGTAACCAAATAATAAAGTCGGATTGTTTCCGTCCAGCACAATTCCTTTTTTATAAGTCAGAAACATGGGAACTTTTGTTCCGTCTTTGCTGGAATAAAACACCTGTTTGGTTTCGTACTGCGTGGCATCAAAATCAATATTCGGTTTTTTGAAAACACTTGATTCACCGGTTGTAAAATCGTATTTATAAATGGTAGTGGGATACAGAAAAGAAGAAAAAGTATAGAAGGCGATGTTGTCTTTTGCCTTGCCATCAAATGCGCCAACGCTGCCCATAGAGGGCAACGGAATTTCTTTTTCTTCCTTGCCGTCCATGCTGTAAACGATTACTTTGCTTGCCGCATCTTTTAAATAACGGGCAACAATTTTTCCTCCTGCCATTGTAATTCCTTCCAGCACATATTCTTTTTCAGGAATAAGTGTTTGCCAGTTTTTTTCATCCGGCTTGTCGGGGTCAATAACAACAACCCGTTTGTTGGGGGCCGCGTTATCGGTCATCACAATCAACTTGCCGTCAATAAAATCTTCCACAGAATTGGCGTGCGAAAAATCAGGAATAATAGTTTTAAAACCTGAAGATGATTTGCGCAAATCCCTGAAGTGAACAGCATTTCCGTAGGTGCTGTTCGATTCATTTACAATCAGCATCGTTTGTTCTTCATTCACATCGGCATAGTAATTAATCTTTGCATTTTCATTGTCTTCCAGAATCAATTCGTCTTTGCTTTGTTCATCACCTAAATGGTGGTAATACAATTTATGGTATTCGTTGGCAGCAGAAAACTCAGCGCCTTTGGGTGCATTGTAACGGCTGTAGTAAAAACCTTCTTTGTGCCATGATATGCCCGAAAATTTCACCCATTCCAGTTTGTCTTTTAACAGTTCGCCTGTTTTAATATTCAAAACATAAATCTCGTTCCAGTCCGAACCGCCTTTAGAAACAGCATATCCAAGGTATTTTGCATCAGGCGAAATACCAATAGCAGCCAGTGATGTAGTTCCGTCAGCAGAAAGTTTATTAGGGTCAAGCGCTACTTTGGGCTCGCCATCTAAACCATGTTGAACATACAATACACTTTGGTTTTGCATGCCATCATTTTTATAGAAAAAATAGTTCTCACCTTTTTTGAAAGGCGCTGAATAACGTTCGTAATTCCAGAGTTTGCTCAGGCGTTCTTTTAGTTTAGTACGGAAAGGAATTTTTTCCAGATACGAAAACGTAACAGCGTTCTGCGCCTTCACCCATTCAGCAGTTTCGGCAGAAGTATCATTCTCCAGCCAGCGATACGGGTCGGCTACAACGGTTCCGAAATAGTTATCAGTTTGTTCCGTTTTTTTTGTTTGCGGATAAACGAGCGGAGTTTCTTCTGCCCGTTTATCGGAAGAACATTTGCACGAAGCAAGTAGAAAAATTAAAGGGAGAAAAAGAATATGTTTTTTCATTACAAATAGTTTATTTAATGCGAAAGTATAAAAAGAAATATTCGGAAGAGTAATGAAAAACGTTGCTGATTGAAGTGGTTATTGAATTACCAGTTTCATACCTGACCTGTTGCCATCGGCTTTAATGGCTTCAAGGAAATAAACACCCGTAGAAAACTGTTGAAGGTTTATTATTTGCAATCCATCTTTGATAGTTGATTTTGAGTAACACTGTATACCCGTTGCATCAAGAACGGAAAGTGAATTATACTTTTCTTCTCCGGGAAGTAAAACAGTAAAAATTCCAGTTGTTGAAGGATTCGGGAAGACTTTTATATAGGTCCTTTTGTCAGTTTCTTCAACCGAAGAAGTTTCAGAAACCCTTACCCAATGGTTTTCTCCTGCTCTGCAAATCCGGGTAGCATCAAGGGTAATTGTAGTATTAAGTGTAATAATAGGACACAGGTATGAGCGGGCAACAAGACTGTCATTAAACAGACTGATGTAATTAAAACCATGATCAAATAAATTGACATAGGTCTCATGAGGATTGGCATTCATTGATGCTGTTTCAAAATTGTTTTGTAAACTGAATGGTATGCCCGACTCATCCAGATTTCCGCGGGTTAAGCTGGTTCCCATCATTTCTATTGCAAGGCTTCCGTTGCCTGTAATTGAATCAAAAGGGTCGAGTGCAACATCGCTCCAAACGTTCATGTGCAAGTCGCCACTCAGAATTACCGTATTGTCCACATTGTTATCTCGTAAATGAATCAATAATGAATCACGGCTTTCGGGATAACCATTCCACGTTTTGGATAAACCGCTTCCGGGCAAAGCAAGGCCGCCTAATTCCCATTGCGCAAACAATTTTTCGCTGCCAATAAATTTCCATTTGGCTGTTGAAGTTGATAATCCGTTTTTCAGCCAGCTGAACTGTTCATCATACATAGCCTTTGGTGATCCTGAAGGAAAAGTATCCACACCTCCCTCTATATTTATATCAATCATAAAAATATCAAGAAGGGGTCCGTATGATACTTTTCTCCAGATGCGTATTGTATCGGAAGGGTCTTCACGAAAGGGAACAAACTCACGAAATGCCTGTGATGAATGTCCCGGATTACTTCTTACAACATCGTGATTATCCCATGTAACAATCCATGGAAATTTTCTTCGCGCCTCTCGCAAATCAGGGTCGGTGAGGTAAAGGCGGTGGCGTTCACGCCAGTCTTCTGTAATAGTATCATTCGGATCCTCCAATCCTACGGGAACTCTTATTTGTTCATTGCCATCAACAAAATCATAAATAAAATCTCCAACATGAATTAGTCCTTTCATTCCGGGCATTTCTGCAAGATGCCTGTAACCGTTGAAATAACCAGAAAACAAACTGCTGCAGCTTACCAACGCTAAATTTAAACTATCGGGAGTATCGGTAAAAGCAGTGTATGTTATTCCTGTAACAGAATAATTTCCCAGCCATTCAAAACGATAATAATATTTCATTCCGGCATCAAGCCCTGTGGCATCAATTTTAATGGTGTATCCATTGATGCTATCAAGCATTACAGTACCACCTGTTATTACAATTGAAAAAACCGAATCGGCACTCACCTGCCAGTTGATTGTTTCACCTTGAAATGAATTATCCGGAATTACCGCTGTCCAGATAAGAACGCTGGTATCAGTTGGGTCGGCAGAAGCAACGCCATAAACAAAAGGCGCATGAACTGAATCTTCATACAAATTAATAGACTGAGAATAAGAGTTGACAATTGATAATTGAGAATAGACAATAAAAAATAAAAGAATTAATTTTTTCATATTATAAGTAGTGCTTTAAACAGGTTTAAAACCAATGGCGTTTTTTTTGAGCTATAAAAAAATCAGTTCCAGTCTTTTGATTTTTTTAAGGTTGTAATATGTGCCAGATGATGATTACAGTGCCAGGCATATAAAGCTGTGTTGACAGCTATTGTAAATTCTCTGCCGCTTTGTGGATGAATAAATTTTCGCTCCCAGTCTTTTTCAGTAAGTGATTTTAATAACACAACCCAACGTTTATGAATGCCTTCCAACATTTTAAGAGCCGGTTCAACTGGCATGGATTTACTGTCGCTCAGCTCCGCCCACCGTTCTTCAAAATAAGGTTTTATGGTTGGGGTTTCTTCTGTAAGTGCCAGTTTCAGACGCATTAAACTGTTCATATGACTGTCGGCACAATGATTAACAACCTGCCTTATTGTCCATCCTTCGGGGCGGTAAGGCGTATCTAATTGCTCATCCGATAAATCATTTACAGCATTTTTTATTCGCAGGGGAAATGTTTCAATATCACTGATAAATTGGTTAAGCAATGCCTCGGTAATAACTTCGGGTTTAGTGAATTTTCCAATTGGATAACGTAAATCATTCATATATTTTGTACTATTAATTGAAACCAAATATATGATTTTCGGTTCTCTTCATTTTCATTGTTTACAAGAATTCAGATTAACAAACTCCTGAAGAAATTTCATGCATTTACACCAACCAAAACTTTTTTAGCATGAAAAAATACTTCTGCCCTTGCAAATATTAGTTTGCAGAACAGCCAACGGCAGTGTAGAAAAAAAATAAGTGTTGTAAGATAGATTGAAAAAAGGAGGTGAAGAATACAGGCACACGTGTAAACGTGTGCATTATATTATTTTACTTTCTTTCCTTTTTTGTATTCGCCCAGAATAATAACTTCTTTGCTTTTGCCATATTCTTTTACGGCATCCATCATTTCTTCTTTGGTATCTCTCCGTATCTTAATACCGGACTGAGCACCTTTGTTTTTTATTTCAATATAAAATCCATCTCTGAAATCTATCGGTCGTGTTGGCGGTCTTCCCATGGCTGTAGTTTATTTTAAGGGTTCGTTAAAGTGTGTCTTGAAACGCTTTAATTTTTTTCAGGGATAAATTAACATAATTTTCTGACACACAACACAAAAATAAATTCAAGTTTTCAGCAATTGAATGTTGAAATATGAAATAATGTATATTTCATAATACTCTTTGAGAAAAAATCTTTAAACTTTGCTTATAATCTTTCGGCACAAAGCCAAGTTTTTCAATATCTTTTGAAAAGTCAAACATCCGCAGTCCCTTTAATCCAAGCAGATTTTCTTTTCCAATGCCTGTTTTTATTCCTAATAGTTTAGTGAATGAAAAGATTTTATCAAGCAGCGAATAAGAGATGTTGACCATGAATACTTTTTTGTTCAATGTCTCTGCAACGTCTTTATAAAATTCTTTATAGAGAACCGGCAAAGGTTCAGCAACTGTAATTTTTCCGTTCAGATTTTTGGTGACAATAATTTCTATTGCTTTCAATACATCCGAAATGTGAATAGTGAAAAGCGGTTGATTGCCGCCATCAATCAAGGGAATAATTCTTTTTGTTTTTATATGCTTTACCATTTCAAGAAATACACCTCCGTTTCCAATAACTAATCCGGGGCGGATAAAGGCATCGTCTTTTCCTGAAAATTCTTTTTCCAATTCAAATTTTTGTTGTCCGTAAGCAGAGAGTGCATCAGCATATGCCGACATGCTGCTGAAAAAAATATTTTTCTTTACACCTGCACTGCGTGAGGCTTGCAGCAATTGTTTTGTTCCTTCTATGTTTATGCTTTTTGCTTTTTTACCTTTTAAATAAGCGCAATGAATAAATACTGTTGCATCTTTAAAAAGATTAGCATCAGGATTTTTTTCAAGACTGAAAAATCTATACTCAACACCGTGCACACCTGGTGATGGAATATTTCTGCAAAAACCAATTACACGATAATCTTGCTGAACAAAATAAGCGCAAAGTTGCGAACCGATAAAACCGGTAGCGCCTGATATTGCTATAGTTTCATTTGTATTCATTTCAACGCATTTTGTGCAACAAAGTGTGCGTTTGCCATCAGGCTTAATGTTAAGCCTTTTGCCGGAAGAAACCGAAAACCTGAACCATCAGCAACAAAAATATTTTTAGTTCCGTGCAATCTTCCATCAGGTGAAAGTGAAAATGATTTTTCTTCTTTTTCAAAAGGCAAAACTCCTGCATAATGAATGCTGGAGCCCATTCCCGGGTCAATCATTTTTACAGGAACCGCACCGAGTTTGCGCATTGCTTTACGAAATAAATTATTTCTGCTTTTGATTTTTTCTGTTTCTTTTTCATTTAAACGGTATTCTGCTTTTAAGCTATCACCTGTAATTTTTGATGCATCTTTTTTTAAGCTAAGTGTTTTATTCTCTCCTTGTTTTTCTGGATGATGCAAACCCATGATGACAAAGGCAGGCATAAGGAAATTCATCAGTGAAATTCCATCGCGGAAATTTACGGGAGCTTCTTTTATAATGCGAAACAACATCAATGATTTGTAGCTGTAAAGAGAAGCCATTGCAATATCATCACCCTGCATATTGTTGTCGTGAAAAAGCGAAAGCTGAGCAAAGCCTAAAGTGTTTCGCTCAAATGTTTTTCCAAGTTGCGAAAAATTGATGCAAGGGAAATATGCATACGGATTGCATAACATCGGAAGTATCTGATTTTCTTTATTGAAAGAACGAAGCACTATGCGGGCTGTTCCCAAGACACCGGGCGCAAGAACAAGTTTTTGAGTGCAGAAAATTTCTTCTTCGTTTTTTTCTTTATTCCATGTTATGATTTCAACATCACCGTTTTCCAGTTCTTTAAATTGCTTAACCAGTATTCCGCCTTTGTAGGTGAAATTATTTTTCTTCTTTAGTTCATTAACCGTAATCCAGGGACGGTAAGCACTTTCGCCTTTGTCGGAATAGAAATCAAGATCATTTAGTTGATACGCTTTGCGGTTATTCAAGTCTTTTGTAATCAAGGCAAGGGCCGATCTACCGAGGAAAAAATTATTCTCTTTAAACCATCTGTTCTTCTGTTCATACTTGTTTCTCAGGCTTTGCTGATTGCTATCAATCGATGGCGGGGACATGATGTTATCGAGAAAAGAAGTTGTGTAGTTTCTTATATCGTCCTGAGCGCCTGAAATACCAATGCGGTCGGCAACGGTTTGATAAGCAGTTTTCATTTTTGCAGAATCAAGTCCTGCTAATTTTAACTCTGCATCTGAAAATACACACGAGCCCAAACCCCAGCCATTTCCAAGGCCGCCATAGGCAAGGCTTTCAACGGGAAAGAATGTTTCAGAAAAAACTTCCAGAAATTTTCCCACTTCACTAAGCATGAATTTTCGCGAAGGCGTGAGTTGTGAGCCGCTGCCTATTTTATCCCACGAAATACTTTCAAACTTTTTGCCGAGCAAGTAATCGCTTTGGTTTTCTTCGGTTTGCCTTATTGCAGTAAAATCTTTTTCAGGAATTAGTTTTTCGTAGGTTTCATTGGTGTTTCCTGCATCGAGCATCAGAACTTTTACTCCTGCTTCCACCAGCGTTTGTGCCGCCATTGCACCTGTACAACCTGAACCAACAACGATATAGGAATGCACTTCGCTCATATCAGTTTTACGAGTATAACACCAAACAAACCTGTGAATGCTGCGCGGATTCCGTGAAGAAAAGTTTTGAAAAATCCGGCTGATGATTTTTTATCATACGATGATGATAATAAAGGAAAATATTCAGGACAGGTTTCAAGAATGCAAAGAATGATGTAGATATTTTTGCGATAAAGTGAAAGTGGTTGTGTGAGCGCAAGACCACCGTCAATAAAGGGAATTAGAAAGGGGAAGCGCAATGAGAGATTGTGTAAACGATTCTCCTTTTTGCTGAATTCTATTTTATGATGTTTAATAGCTGCACGGTATAATTCCACTGATTTTGCATCGGGATTTTTTCCGCTGAGGTAACGGAAATAGATTTCAGGATTTAATGAAGCCTCAGCCTGCATTCTTTTTTTCGTCTGTTTGTTGCTGTGCGCGCATGTTTGCGAGTTCCTGGGTGAGGCGCTTGTTTTGTTCCTGCAATTTTGAAACCACTACAGAAAGATGGAGAAGGTAAATCAATACTGCGCCAATTGCACCTGTGAAAATAAGATTGGGCGGACTATAAACCTCCAGAAAATTACTGATGGTGTCAAATCCTTCGCGCCAGAAAGAAAATATAATTAAGAGCAGTGTGCTTAAAATCCAGACGATGGCGTATTCCTCACGCAGCTTGCCTTTGATGATTAAACGCGCAATGAACAAGAGCAGGAGAACGCTGAGGATGATGGTGATGATTTGAATTCTTGGCATGACTTATTTTTTGGATTTCAATCTCAAATATGTGAAAAAAATTGCCAACGTAACTTTAAACATATAATAAACAGATCCGGAAGTATTGATGGAAGAAACTCCGCCCTGACGCTCATTCATCTGCACAGGAAACTCACCTATATTGAGATTATTGACAGCATATAATACAATGGCTTCGGGTTCGGGATATTCATCAGGATAATATTCATTGACTACTTGCAGCGCTTTGCGGTTTAACATGCGCATGCCTGAAGTTGAGTCTTTTATAGCTACTCCAACAAGCCATTTATTCAGGTGATGAAAATAATTGATTCCCATTCTACGGGCGAGGGTTGATTGAAAACCTTCGTTAGTAAGAAAACGGCTGCCGATAATAACATCTAAGTTTTTTGCTTTTAGTTCTTCCAGCATTTTTGGAATGAATTCTGGCGGATGTTGTCCGTCACCATCAATTTGTATGGCGTAATCAAAACCATTTTCCAGCGCAAAAATAAAACCTGTTTGCACCGCACCGCCAATACCTAAATTTACTGCAAGGTGAACAGGAATGCAATCGGATTTATTAATTATTTCTGCTGTGCTATCTTTTGAGCAATCATTGATAACAAGAGGAATAAAGCGATAAAGAGAGCCGGAAGTATTGAGTGCATTTACAGAATTGATTACTGCTGCAATTGCGCTTTCTTCGTTGTAAGCAGGAATAATGACGGCAATTCTCTGCTGCATTTATATTTTATAAAAAATAAAAGGCCACAGATTCACAGATTAACAGAGCGATTAAATAGAAGCGTAATGAAGTTCGCGCTTAAAATCAAAAAAACTTTCAAGACTAAGGTCTTCATCCAATGCTTCCCAATGCAGAGTATCTTTATGAGGACCTAATTCAAATTTCAGTCTTTGCTCGGGTGTGGCATTGAGAAGACGTTTATACCATTCTAAAGGGTTTCCAACAGTATGTCCGCTGTCAGTTACAATATAAATATTAGCAGTATCAAACCAGACTTTTTCAATTTTCATTGTATTATTTTTTTTGTTCTTTACCTCCATGAAATTCGTTCCATTTCTTGATAATTTCTTCTTTTCTTTCCTCAACCAACGCTTCAGCTAATACTAAATCTTTCGGCTTCATGCCTTTGCTTTCAACCAATTTCACAGGCTCAATTTCAAACTTAGCTGTTCCATCAGCGTTTCTGACATGAATATGAATCGGTAAATGTTCAAGACTGAAGAAGAAAAACTTCATTCCAAACATTCTGAATATTTCAGGCATAAATCGTTTTAGTTTTTACTTATGCAAAGATATGATTTTTATGAAAAGAGTTAAATCAATCCCTCCCTCAGCAAATCGTGTAAATGAATGAAGCCTGCAAATTTTCCATCTTCCATAACAACGAGTTGTGTGATGTTATTGTCGCGAAGAATTTTCAGTGCATCCACCGCCATTGAAGTTGAAGAAATGGTTTTAGGATTTTTATTCATGATGTCGGCAGCTTTCAAATTGCTTATACTTTCTTCGCGTTCCATCATTCTGCGCAAATCGCCATCGGTAATTATGCCGGCAAGTTTATCTCCATCAAGCACAGCAGTTGCGCCCAGCCGCTTTGAAGAGATTTCGAGAATTGCAGTTTTTATGCTGTCGTTTGCATTTACTTTAGGGGTTGCATTATTCTTGTAAATATCAGCAACGGTGAGGTAAAGCTGTTTGCCCAACGAACCACCCGGATGAAAACGTGCAAAATCTTTGCTTGAAAAATCACTGCACTTTAAAAGACAAACTGCCAACGCGTCACCCAAAGCCATTTGAGCTGTTGTGCTTGAAGTTGGCGCTAAATTATTAGGACAAGCTTCTTTTTCAACTGTTGCATTCAAAACAAAATCAGCTTGTTTTGCAAGAAATGAATCGATGTTGCAAACCAGCGCAATCAGTTTATTGCCGCTGTTTTTGAGCACGGGAACCAATACTTTTATTTCGGGTGAATTTCCGCTTTTTGAAATGCAGATAACTACATCATCGGTTTGTATGGTTCCCAAGTCGCCATGCACCGCATCAGCAGCGTGCATAAAACTTGCGGGCGTTCCGGTAGAATTTAGTGTTGCTACAATTTTATTTGCGATGATTGCGCTCTTCCCAATTCCGGTTACAACCACTCTTCCTTTTGAATAAAAGATGGTTTCTACCGTTTTTACAAAATCAGAATCGATGAACGACACGAGGTTTCGCACGGAATCAGCCTCAGTCAATAAAGTTTCACGGGCTATATGTATAAGTTCATCGGCACTTTTCACAGGCAAGTAGAATTTTTAAAAAATGGTTGATTGAAAAGATGGTACTTTTGACAAAAGCATTAATTTAGCAATTCAAAAAAATAATTAGCTTTACAAAAGTATTTAAATTCTTAATCCAAGTATGAACGTTGAAATAGAAGCACCCTTATCAGAATATTTAGAAAAGTATTTCGGTTACAAAACATTTAAAGGGGACCAGGAAGCCATTATTAATAATGTACTTGCCGGCAAAGATTCATTTGTGATTATGCCTACAGGAGGCGGTAAGTCAATGTGCTACCAGCTTCCTGCATTAATAAGCCCCGGAACGGCCATTATTATTTCCCCGCTGATTGCATTGATGAAAAATCAGGTTGATGCTATACGCAACTACGGCTCAGCAGTAGGAATAGCGCACTTTCTCAACTCATCGCTGAACAAAGCAGAGATTGCAAAAGTGAAGGAAGATGTAACGGCAGGACATACCAAACTACTCTATGTAGCTCCGGAATCGTTGACCAAAGCAGAGAATGTTCAGTTCCTGAAAGACATTAATATTTCATTTGTTGCTATTGATGAGGCGCACTGTATATCGGAGTGGGGACATGATTTCCGCCCTGAATACCGCAGACTGCGTCCTATAATAGAAGAGATTGGGAAAGTGCCGATTATTGCGCTGACTGCAACCGCAACTGAAAAAGTACAACAGGATATTCAGAAAAACCTGAATATGACTGATGCCATGCTTTTTAAATCATCGTTCAACCGCCCCAATCTTTATTATGAAGTACGCGCGAAAAATGTTGATGTTATTAAAGACATTATCCGCTACATTAAAAAACATCCGGGCAAATCCGGAATTATTTATTGCCTGAGCCGCAAAAAAGTAGAAGAGATTGCACAAACATTGCAGGTGAACGGAATACGTGCCCTTCCTTATCATGCAGGGCTGGAAGCACCGGTAAGAGCAAAGACTCAGGATAATTTTCTGATGGAAGACATTGAAGTGATTGTTGCAACCATTGCTTTCGGAATGGGAATTGACAAGCCGGATGTACGTTACGTTATTCACCACGATATTCCAAAAAGTCTGGAAGGTTATTATCAGGAAACAGGTCGCGGTGGCCGTGATGGGGGCGAAGGAAACTGTGTTGCATTTTATCATTACGATGATATTGTAAAGCTTGAAAAATTCATGAAAGGCAAACCGATTTCGGAACAGGAAATTGGCAAACAATTATTATTGGAAACGGTTTCTTACGCTGAATCATCTGTATGCCGCAGGAAACAATTACTGCACTATTTTGGTGAAGAATACAAAGAAGACAATTGCGGCAACTGTGACAACTGCAATAACCCGCGCGAAAAATTTGAAGGACAGGAAGCGGTTGAGTTAGTGTTGCAAACAGTACTTGCAGTAAAAGAAAAATTCAAAGCAAAACATATTGTGCATGTAATGACCGGGCATGTGAACACTGCCATAAAATCATACAAACATGACCAACTTGAGCTTTTTGGTGATGGCAGTGATGAAGATGAAAAATACTGGAATGCAGTTATAAGACAGTCGTTAATTAACAGATTCCTGATTAAGGATATTGAAAGCTACGGTTTGCTGAGAGTAAGCGATGAAGGAAAGAAATTTCTGAAAAAACCTTATTCCATCATGCTTACCAAAGACCATGATTATGATGGCGATGGTGAAGATTCGGATGATGATATAGTTGCAGGCGGGCAAAAAGGTGGTGGCGGTGACGAGACGCTTTACAAAATGCTGAAAGATTTGGTGCTGAAAGAAGCGAAGAGAGCCAAGCTTCCTCCTTACGTTATTTTCCAGGAAACATCGCTGGAAGAAATGTCAATCAATTACCCGATTACTATTGATGAACTTTCAAAAATTGCAGGAGTAGGAATAGGTAAAGCAACCAAATTCGGAAAGGAATTCATTGAAATGATTGCCAAATACGTTGAGGAGAATGAGATTGAGCGCCCAATGGACATGGTGGTGAAATCGGTGGTGAACAAATCAGGCTTGAAAGTTTACATCATTCAAAACATTGACCGCAAACTTTCGCTTTTAAGCATTGCAAAAAGCAAGCAGCTTAGCTTCAGCGAACTTTTAGATGAGATTGAACGCATTGTTTCATCAGGCACAAAGGTTGACATAAGCTATTACATCAGAGAGAATATTGACGAAGAGAAACAACGCGAAGTGCTTGAATATTTTAAGGAATCAGAATCTGATTCAATAGGTGATGCTTTAAGAGAATTAGGCGAAGATGACTATACCGAAGAAGAAGTAAGACTGATGCGCATTAAGTTTATTTCTGATTTCGGAAATTAAACGATTTGTTACCTAATAGAAAAAGGGAAAGCCGGTGGCTTTCCCTTTTTTATTTCAGATACTTTCTGTTTTTTGCTGCAACTTTTTGTGATCCTGAATCAGAAAATGATACCATATAACTCCGCAGGCATAAAGCGCGGCAGTAATCAGGAAAACATTTGAATACGAAAAATCCATTTCACGCAGTGTTTTAAAAATCCGAGAACTTATAAACCAGCTTCCCGACCAGATTGCCGTTGTCATGGCGCTTACAATTTCGCGGTTGCGGTGACCGACATAATTCATTACCAGTTCAGAAGTCATAGGTGCAGCCATGTTCATTAATGGCGTGCGAATAACATAAAAAAGAACGGCAAGCGGCATGGCAAAAACCCAGTTGTTATACCATTCGGTTGAAGCCAGTAAGACTAAAGCAAGAACTGCTAAAGATTGCGATAGTGTTATAGCATAATTATATCCCCATCTGCGTTTAACATGCGGAACAGCAACAGCTCCGATGAAAACAAAAATTCCGGAAAGAGAACCTATCACTGAAAAACGATTGTAATCCAATCCATGAATTTTGTAGAAAAAAAGACTGATAAAAGGAATGGTTAATCCTGCTCCAGTTGCAATAATCAATGTTGGAATAAGTGCTTTAATAATAAGCATCCAATCAAAATCACTCAGGTCAGTTCTGCGTGTAGTGATTTGAGGAATGTTTTCATTTCGGCTCATTTTCATTGCAAAATAAAATGCAAAAAATCCGCCTGCCGAAATAATATAAAGTAATATTTTCTCATCAAAAACAGTTGGAGCAAAATTAGAGAGAGCAAATATTATTGCCCCGGCTATTATAGTTCCAAGGCTACCAGTGGCGTAGCTGAGCGAAATGGCTTCACTCAGTGTTTCCTGATTTACATTGCGTAAAATAAAAGGAAGTGAACTGACTGTAATAAGGTTGAATGAAACGCCCCAGAAAAATAATGAAAGATGGAGAAGCGAATTGTAATGAAATTGTATGGCGTAAATAATAAGAATAGAAAAAACAGGAACAGCAATTCCTGATAACAGAATAAGCGGGCGAAGTTTTCTGCCTTTAATATAAAGTCCAAGAGGAAGAGCAAAAACAATAACACCAAGAAAACGGTAGGAGATAAATCCCGCAGCTTCATGGTCGGCATAGCCCATTTTATCCATGTATATAAGCAGGATAAGAAAAAATGCTGCGTTAATTGTATGAAGAAAAAGTTCGGAAAGAATGAGAAGTTTTACTTCACCCGAAATTTCTAAATAGCGTTCAACTATGCTGCGCATAAATTGATAATTTTTTCAAATTCTGTTGCGGAAACCCATTTAATTTCCTTATCTCTCCGAAACCAGGTCATCTGTCGCTTGGCGTACCTGCGGCTGTTGCGTTTTATTAAATCTACTGCTTCTTGCAGCGTTGTTTTGTTTTCAAAAAAATCAAACAACTCTTTGTACCCCACTGTTTGCAAAGCATTCAAGGTTTTTTTTGAAACAAGATTTTTTGCTTCTTCCTGTAATCCTTTATTCATCATCTCATCCACGCGTTTATCAATTCTTTTGTAAAGAATTTCTCGCGGAACTTCTACACCAATTTTTATAATCCTGAAATCTCTTGAGTTGGTTTTTCCTTTTCTGAAAGATGAATACGGTTTACCGCTGCCTATGCAGACTTCCAGCGCGCGCATTAAACGTTGCGGGTTATTCAAATCAATTCTGGTGTAATATTCCTTATCAAGTTCTTCTAATTTTTTTTGAAGTGGCTCTATTCCTTCCTCTTCAAATAAATCCTGCAATGATTTTCTAATTTCAGGAAAAGAACCGGGAACTTTATCAAACCCATTGCAAACGGCATCAATGTAAAGTCCTGAACCGCCAACTAAAACAGCGTATTTATTTTTCTGAAAAAGAGTATCAAGTAAAACCAATACATCTTTTTCAAAAGCACCTGCATTGTAGTCTTTATCAAAGTTTCGTGATGCAATGAAATGATGTTTTACTTCTTTCAGTTCTTCCGCAGAAGGTGGAGCAGAACCGATTTTAAGTTCTTTATAAATCTGACGCGAGTCAGCAGAAATTATTTCAGCAGAAATTTTTTTTGCAATTTTTATCGCAAGCTGAGTTTTGCCTGAAGCGGTTGGCCCGCAAATAACGATAAGGGTTCCGCGCATCAGGCAGAAAAAGATTTATCAGGCTTCCTCATCGGAAACCATGTCTTCAAAACCGGCTTCACCTGCATCACCCATTTCATCTTCACCGGCCTCTGAATCTTCACTCGGTTCAGCATCAGGCGCTACTTCCACTTCCATTTCAGAAATCTCGGAACTGTCTGCCACCAGTATATCTTCTACTTCTTCGATATCATCATCACCCGGTTCTTCAATGGCATCAAGTGTTCCCATTTTTGCATCAAACTCAGCAAGTTCAGGGTCAAGGAAAGCTGCCTTGTTATCTTCTTTTATTCCGTTTAGCATATTGAAAAACTGTTTCGGAAATTCACCTATAACAGCTGCTGTGCGCGGATATCCGGTTTTAGGATCATCGGGTAAAATTTTCATCAGCTCTGCTAAAAGAACTACTTCCGTTAACGAACGAATGCTAAATAAAAAACGCTGGTGAGGATCATCAATAAACTTAGCCATCTTTTGTTTTCCGGCTGTGGTTTCCTTTGTTTCGCCATCCACAAAAGCAACTACCTCATTTCCTTTGTGCCACTTGTTATTGCTGACATAAAAAAACGAATTCCAGTCTTTGGTAATATTATATGCTTTCAAAATTGCCTGACGGAAATCAGAGAAATTTTGAGTTGAACTTATTTCTATATCACGGTAAACCTGATCATCATCTTCAAACATTACTCTGAATTTATATACTGCCATATTTTTGTGTCTGTTAAATTTTGCCTTTATACATCAATGCCCGAAATTAGTTATTTAGGCAAAACCTAAAAATTATTTCTAAAAATTCACTACAGATTAGCTGGTTTTAAACCAAGTTCTGCGCCTTTTGCAAGCATGAATCTATGCGCGTCTTCATAATTACTGCCAATTTCGCCTTCAAGAATTGCTTCGCGGATAGCGTTTTTAATAATTCCGATTTCCCTGCCGGGCTTGAGATTAAACGCTTTCATTATTTCTTCGCCCGAAACGGGTGGTTGCCAGTTTCTGATATTATCTTTTTCTTCAACCTCTTTTAATTTCTGCCTTACCAGTTCAAAATTTTTAAGGTAGCGCTGCACTTTTTTATCATTCTTGGAAGTGATATCAGCCTCACACAATGTCATTAAATCATCAATATCATCACTTGCTTCAAACAATAATCTGCGGACAGCAGAATCAGTAACAACTTCTTTGGAAAGGACGATGGGTCGCAAATGCAGTAACACAAGCTTCTGCACATATTTCATTTTTTCGTTGAGCGGAAGTTTCAGGTCAGCGAAAATTTTGGGAACCATGCGCGAGCCTTTGTCTTCATGACCGTGAAAGGTCCAGCCGGCATTTTTATCAAAGCGTTTGGTGGCTGGTTTTGCAATATCATGAAGTATGGCAGACCAGCGCAGCCAAAGGTTATCCGTGTTTTTAGAAATATTATCCAGCACCTGTAACGTGTGATAAAAATTGTCTTTGTGTGAAACACCATCTTTAATTTCCACACCCTGAAGTTTCACCATTTCAGGAAAAATGTGGTGCAATAATTTTGAATCAAACAACAATTTAAACCCAACAGAAGGAACAGGCGAAAGAATAATTTTATTCAATTCATCTGCAATCCGCTCTTTTGAAACAATGTTAATGCGTTCCGCATTTTTACAAATAGATTGAAAAGAATTTTCTTCAATTGTAAAATCGTGTTGGGCGGCAAAACGTATGGCGCGCATCATTCGCAAAGGGTCATCAGAATAAGTGATATCAGGCTCAAGCGGGGTTCGTATGATTTTATTTTCAATGTCTTTTAATCCTCCAAACGGGTCAAGCAGCTCACCAAAATTTTCTTTTTGCAAACTGAGTGCAAGTGCATTCATGGTGAAATCTCTCCGGTTCTGATCGTCTTCCAATGTTCCTGGTTCCACATCAGGTTTACGTGATTCTCCCCGATAGGATTCTTTTCTGGCACCCACAAATTCAATTTCAATATCACCAAACTTTATCATGGCAGTTCCAAAGTTTTTGAAGATGGAAACATTGCTTCCTTTCAGTTTCACTGACACTTTATTTGCCAGTTCAATACCATCACCTATTGCAACAATATCAATGTCTTTTGATTCTTTCCCAAGAAAAATATCGCGCACGAATCCGCCAATAACATAAGCGTGAATGCCAAGCTGTTCAGCTGCTTCTGAGATAGTTTGGAAAATATTATTTTGAAGATGCGCTTTCATTTACGTTGTCACCCTGAGCGTAGTTGAAGGGCTAAAATAATAATGCTTCTACTACGCTCAGCATGACAGAAGAATTACTTTCTAATTATTTGAATTTCGCCTTTCAACCCCACTTTAATTATGGAAGATGGTGCTGCAGGAGTTTTTTCTTCCT
>CAMDBK010000027.1 GCA_945889235.1 Chitinophaga pinensis | reverse complement strand
GCTCCCAGCAAAACCAAGCTCACCACAACCACCATCACATTATCCGATGCAACACTTTCCAATTGTTCTTCATTAATAATATTGCGCTGGTTCAGGTAATCCAATGTTACCGCTGCACCATTATTTAAAAAGTGTGCAAACACCGAAAGCCAGATGTTTTTACTCCACGCAAAGATGCAGCCTAGAATAATTCCCAGTAACATGCGCGGCAGAAAACCCATAAACTGAAAATGAAATGCACTGAAAATAATGGCGGTGATAATAATTCCTATGTACAGATTTTTAACCGCCTTTACCATGTACTGCTGAATCATTCCGCGAAAAAAAATCTCTTCGCCCAGTGCCGGAAGAAACGCGATAATAAAAACATTAAGAATAAAAACGCCAACGGTATCAGCTTTTAAAAAAAGCTTGGTTACCACTTCACCTGCATCTTCGCTTTGCTTTATCCAGTCGGCAATTCCAAACGCTTCAGGAAAAGGAAATGCTGCATTCCATTTTCCGGTAAGTTCAACCAAAGGCTGAACAACCAGCATAATTCCAAACGCAAGAAGCAAACCTATAATTGCGGGAAATTTTTTCATTTTTAAAAACTCCAATGAATTTTCGTCAGCTAATTTTAAAAATACAAAACAGGGAACAATAAACAAACCGATGGAATACATCACCTGCATAAATTTAAGCGGGTTAAGAAGTTCAGGATTGCTGAAGTCACTGAGCGCTGCGGGGTTTGAGAATACGGGAATTCCCCATACTAATTGAATGCCTGCCAAAGCAATCAATGAAAAAATTCCTGCGCAGAACAGCGCAAGAGCCGATAAAAACAGGATATTAAAGACAGGATTTCTATCGCGGAGGAAGTTGAGTTGAGCCATTAACGGGGTTTTTGTGTATTTTTGTGGATTATTTTGCCACGAATTACACGAATTAACACTAATCCATTCGTGAAAATTAGTGTAATTAGTGGCTATTTATTTAAAGATGGCGAAAATAGGAAATATAGACTTAGGTGAATTCCCGCTGCTGCTTGCTCCAATGGAGGATGTGAGCGACCCGCCTTTTCGTGCTGTTTGCAAAGAAGGCGGTGCGGATATGATGTACACCGAATTTATTTCTTCGGAAGGTTTGATTCGTGATGCCGCAAAAAGTCTGAAAAAGTTAGACGTGTTTGAGTACGAGCGCCCGATTGGTATTCAACTGTTCGGCAGCAATATTGAATCCATGCGCGAATCAACAGAAATTGCAACAGGCGCACATCCTGATTTGATTGACATCAACTACGGTTGCCCTGTAAAAAATGTTGCCTGCAAAGGAGCAGGCGCAGGTATTTTACAGAACATCCCAAAAATGGTGGCAATGACTGATGCGGTGGTAAAAGCAACGCATCTTCCTGTAACTGTAAAAACCCGTCTCGGCTGGGACGATAACACCAAAAATATTTTAGAAGTAGCTGAACGTTTGCAGGATGTAGGAATAAAAGCATTGACTATTCACGGACGTACCCGCGCTCAGATGTATAAAGGTCCTGCCGACTGGACATTGATTGGAAAGGTGAAAGAAAATCCGAGAATCACAATTCCCATTTTCGGAAACGGTGATGTTGACAGTCCTGAAAAAGCATTGCAAATGAAAAATACTTACGGTGTTGATGGCGTAATGATTGGCAGAGCCAGCATTGGCAATCCCTGGATTTTTCGTGAGATAAAACATTTTCTTGCAACCGGACTACAACTTGAAAAACCAACCGTTGAAGAACGTGTAGAAGTTTGCAAGCGCCATCTCGATTTTTCAATCCGCTGGAAAGGTGATGTATTGGGTGTGCTTGAAATGCGTACGCACTACAGCAATTATTTCAAAGGCTTTCCAAATTTCAAAGACTACCGCATGAAACTGGTTACCTCAAATTCTTTTGCTGAAGTATTGGACACACTCGAAGAAATTAAGAAAGTTTATTCTGAGGAGTTGGTATAACTACCGCTTAAAAATCTTAGTCGGACTTTGGGATGTATGAAACACTCTTGAAACGACAACCTTGTTTGTTCCAACCCTGTAAATTATTTTGTAACTCCATACAACTAAATAACGGTACTCGCTTTTTTTATGTGTTAGCAGAGGCTCAACCTGTCCCATCACAGGAAACCGTTCTAAATTTCTGACTGCTTCAAGTATCTTGTTTAATACAATCGTGGCATAAAATGTCCCCTGTTCAACCTGAATAAATTTTACTTCCCTTTCAAATTGCTATTGGCTAATTTTGTCCAAATTACTTCAGCCATTTTTTAGCCTTTTTCTCTACTTCAGCTTGTGTAAAAACCTTTCCTGCTTTTTCCTGTTCCTCAGATTTTTCAATATCTGAAAGCAAAGCAAGTTGCTGATATACATCTTCAAGAGTTGTTGTTGGTTTTACCCTTCCGGCAATTTCTAAAAGTGATTCTTTAATTTTTGATGTAGCTGCCATTGTATCTGTGTTTTTTACAAAGATAAATGATTTCTGAAAACCTTTTTTTATTTCACCACAAATCCCCTATCGTATAATTCATGCTCATGCAAAATAGAAGCTGCCCTTCAAAATTAACTTTCGTTGTGGGTAATTGAACAGGGAATCTTTCCGGTGAAATTGTACTGGTTGAATTGAATTTGAATCGCGAACCCAGTTGCCCGATATACTGTGTTACAAAGCCAATATCCATTTTCGGTGTTACGTGCAGCAACATTCCCATTCCTGCAAGTATTCCAAAACTCCAGCGACTTACTTGTTGTTCATTAGCATCAAACTTCCGTGCTGTAATAGTAGTGTAGGTAGCGGTAGTACCGAATGAAAAATACGGAGTACATTCTTTGCCGGTATAAATTTCGTGCAGCGGGTAATATAGAGCTACTGCACCTGCACGAATATCTTTGCGCTCTGTTTTTCCTTTCATAATAGAAGGGTAGTAATCTGCAAACCATTCGGTATTAAATCTGCGCGCAACTTTTACTCGCAGTTGCGCACCGTAACTAACCCACGATGTTCCGTTTTTTGTAAACGGATTAATTGTTCCGCGAAAACCAAATTGCAGATTTCCGCTGTTAGGATTTTTGGGTTGCATCTGTTGTGCCATTGCCTCATGATTAGGAATTGCAATGCCTACCAACGAAACAACCGGGGCGAGATAAAATAGTTTGTTGTTCATGGCTTCAGAGTTTAAGGTTCTCTGATAATAGAACGCCAGAAAAATATATTTATTGTTCAGCTCCTAAATCGGAGCAATAAAATGGATGTAAAAACCCGGCTTGCCCAACTTGTTTATTGAATATTCTAAACGCAGCACACGGTCGTAATACGTTACAAAATCAAGTCCCACTCCACCACCGTATAACCATGAATTGGTAAGCGGATTATTTTCTCTGTATTGGTCGGAATACACATAGCCGCCATCAAAAAGCGCTTTGATATAAAGTGCATACGGCAGCGGATTGAATTTTCCTTTCTTAATAAATTTCATGTTCCACAGTTTGGTTGGAATAATCGCAAATTTCAATTCTGATTTAAAATAAGCATAGTGTCTTCCATCCATAACATAGTATTCATAACTGCGCACAAAATCTTCCATGTAGCCCAGCCCGCGCTGAATATAATAAGGTTGGAACGAGCGGTTCGAGATTTTTGCTTTCAACCCTGATGCAAAATAAAAACGCTTACTCAACTCCCAGAATTTTTTGAATGTGAGTTCAGCAGTCAGCATATCTGTCTTTTCACTGTTCAAAATTCCTAGTCCGTATTTTGTCAAAACCACTTCAGCATATTGTCCTTTCAGCGGATAAATTTTCACATCACGGAAATCATATTCAAAGATGTAAGCAGCAGTAAAGTATTGTGTTTTATTTCCGTGTCCGGCAAAATAATCAGGATTTAATTTTGCAAGTGTATCCTGAATACTTGCATTATAATAGGCTAAATCCAAACGATGTTTGATATACAATCCGTGACGGTACACCATGCCGAAACCGGCATCAAATTCTTTTCTTACATCTTTTTTAGGGTCTTTAAAAAATTGTTGTTTGTTGTTATAAGATGAATACCAGATTTCCTTGTGCTCTGAATAGCCTGCTGTTACAACCAATCCGAGCGTTTGTTTTTTATTGAGGTAAGGTTTTTCATACGTCAATCTATACTGCGTATTAAACCCAAGGCGGATGAGCGCAATCAGTTTTTCTTTTCTTCCCCGGAAATTAGTATGCGTTGTTATAACTCCGTAATCAAGTCGCGAAAAATCTTTGTTCTGCCACCATGCATTTAAATTTCGTTCAGCAATTTGCACAAACGGAACAGGCCAGATGTACCAGCGTTCCTGCATGTTTATAGTTACATCTAATTTGTTTCCTGTAATAATTGTATCAACCGTTACGATTGTAAACAGCAACGTGTTGAATACGTTGAATCGCGTGCGCTCAATAATATAATCAAGATTTTTTTTAGCTATTGTATCGCCAAGGTGAAAAGGAATTTCGCGGAGAATAATTTTCTCTTTCGTACGTTTATTTCCGTTCAGCGTAATGCTGTTTACAACAAACAGACTGTCGTTCACAACAGTTGAATGTTCCTGCGCTGAAAGAGTAATTGAAAATAAAAATGAAATCAGAATTGATACAGGAAGAAATTTCCCTATCATCAGATATTAATGAATTTCATAAACGACTCGAAACGATTTTTTAAATCTTCAAGATGTTTTGTTTCATTAAATGTTGCTACAATGTTGTAGCTGTAGCGTTCAAAAGCCTGAATAATTCCGTCAAGTTCTTCTTTATTAATTTTAAGAGTCAACTCCATGTTATCAGTTCCCGGCAATGTGCGGATATACGAACTGAGAATTTTTGCATCATTCGATTCAACAATTCGTGCCACTTCTGTCAGCGAGTAATCTCTTACATTCATTTCAAGTACCAGAATTCCTCCGGGCTCATTGATGGCTGCCATTTTATTTGTGTTTTGTATCAGGTTGTTGGTAGTAACCATTCCAAGATACTTGTGTGTTTCGTCCACCACTGGAATTACTGTCAAGTTAAGGTTTGCAGCCATTCGAATAGCATCATACACATGCTGGTTGGCAATATTTTCAGGATTATTTAGCGTTAACGGATGTTTAGTAAGTAGCTGGTCAGGAGTATTGCTGTCAAGTATGTCAGCCTCCGAAACCATGCCTACGTAATTTGTTCCGTCTATAACTGGAAGGTGAGCCACCTTAAATTCTTCCATCCACGACAAAGCTTTACGCCCGGTATCAGTGGTTTTCAGCGGGGGAATTTCATCGGTTATAAGTTCTCTGACTAACATGACTTCATTTATATTTCTACTCTTTATCTGCAAACTGTATGCCTGAAACGTTTAAAATCTGAAAATGTTTGTAATCTGCTTTAAATAATGGTCGCAAACCTACATGTTTTCAGATAAAACACAAAAGAACTAATTTAGGTTGGTTCAAATCCTATTTTTGCGAAGAAAATCAGACTAATGACACGATTAAGCGTAAACATCAACAAAATTGCAACTCTGCGAAATGCTCGTGGCGGTAATGTTCCCGACTTGCTGAAAGTAGCAATGGACTGTGAACGTTTCGGGGCGCAGGGAATTACAGTTCATCCTAGGCCAGATGAAAGGCATATCCGTTACAACGATGTTTATGAATTAAAAAGAATAGTAAAAACGGAATTCAATATTGAAGGAAATCCACGCGAGAAAAAATTTATTGATTTGGTGCGGGAAGTAAAACCAACACAGGTAACATTGGTTCCTGATGGAACAGGACAACTGACTTCTGACCACGGTTGGAATACACTTTCACATAAAGATTTTCTGATAGAAATAATTTCTGAATTCAAACGTAACGGAATTCGCACTTCCATTTTTGTGGATGCAGATGAAAAAATGGTGGAAGGCGCAAAAGCAACAGGCACGGATAGAATAGAGCTTTACACCGAATCGTATGCACACGATTTTTCTTTAAATAAAGAAAAAGCAATTGAACCTTTTCTAGCTGCTGCAAAAATTGCAAATGAATTACAACTCGGAATAAATGCCGGACACGATTTAAGTCTGGAAAATCTTAAATATTTTAAACAAAATATTCCGGGATTACTGGAAGTATCTATTGGTCATGCACTGATTTCAGATGCGTTGTATTTTGGTTTAGAGAACAGTGTTCAGCTTTATTTGCGCCAATTAGTTGATGAAGCTTAGTTACAAAAAACTAGGAGAAGGTGAGCCGCTTGTAATTCTTCACGGGCTTTTCGGAATGCTGGACAACTGGTTTACGCTCGGTAAAAAGTTTGCTGAAACCTTTACCGTTTACCTTGTTGACCTGCGCAATCACGGTCAATCACCGCACAACGATGAGTGGAACTACAAAGTAATGAGTGATGATTTGTTTGAATTTTTTGATGAACATAAAATTGAAAAAGCAAACATCATCGGCCATAGCATGGGTGGAAAAGTTGCAATGTATTTTTCAGATGAACATACCGAAAGAATAAAGAAATTAATTGTTGTGGATATTGCTCCGCGGGCTTATCCGCTTCATCACGATCATATTTTAACTGCATTACTTTCGGTTGACATTGAAAATTTAAAATCAAGAAATGAAGCAGATGAAATATTGTCAAAATACTTTTCAGATTTTGGAACTAAACAATTTCTGCTGAAAAATCTTACGCGAAAAGAAAACGACAACACACAGTTTGAATGGAAATTCAATCTGCGTGTAATTGCAGAAAATATTCATGAAGTAGGTGTTGAAATAACAAAAGGTTCAAAAGTTCCTGTACTGTTTATTGCCGCTGAAAAATCGCACTACATCAGCGATACAGATGAAACAGAAATAAAAATACTTTACCCGAATTCGGAAATCAGTTCAATTAATTCCGGCCATTGGGTGCATGCTGAAAAACCGGAAGAATTATATAATGCAGTGATAAAATTTCTTAGCAATTAATCTTTTTTGAAACGCAACAAATATCTTTTTCTCAAAACAGATTCACGTTGTTCAGGTATAAGAAAAGGCAGTGAAAGTGACGTTACTCCGTAATCTTCATAGCTGATTATTGTATCAGGATTTATGTTTGATTTTTCAATTTCTTTTTTGCCTTCTTCGTTGGTAAAAACCCAAACATCACCCGTCTCTTTTTTCTCTTCAATTGCTGACGGAGATTGAATCCACGGAACAATTCTTCTGCAGTAAAAATCGAGTGAATGTCCACCCGAAAGGAAACAAACAAATTGTTCTTTTAGAATATTTTTGCTTTCTGCAAATCTTCCCGCTGCATTAGTACTTTGATAGGTAAGCAGTGTTGGATAAAAGTGTGTGCTCAGCATAAAATTAGCGCCAATCATTGTGATTAAAGAAACAACAATTATTTTTTGAAAGGGTTCTGATTTTTTAAAAGACAGGGAAACAGTTAATCCAACAAACACAATTAAACACAACCAAAGTAAAACGCTTTTTATCGGAAAAAAATAAATGCAAATGGTCAGAATTATTAACCAAATCAATGCAGTTATAATAGTTTGAGTAATACTGAAAATACGTTGCAGTTTTTTCTTTTCAGTGTTTTCAAAAGTTTGTAAAATATAATCTGCACTGATAATCGCAGCCAATGGAAGTATTATAAAAATATAATGTGGCAACTTATAATCCGACAAACTCATGGCAATAAAAACTAAAGTAAATCCGCCTGTTGTAATTGCTTCTTCATTTTCTTTTAAACTGAATTTATTCAGAAATAAAGTTTTCATTTTCTCCCAATAGCCGAAAATAAAAAACAAACTCCACGGTAGAAATGCCCACAAAAAACTATGGACAAAAAAGAAAGGATCTGTCTGCTGGGGTTTCTCCTGACTGTTAATAAAAGGATTATCTCCTGTCAGTCTTCCGAAACTTTGATCCCACAAGTAAAAGCGAACACCTGAAATATTTTTTTCAGGGTGCATATCAAACTGCTGATACAACCCGATCAACATTGGAGAAAGTAGAGTTGCAACGACCAACAATCCTAAAAGCCACTGCCACCTGAAAATGTTTTTCCTCTCACGTTTCAAAATAAAGTGTGAGCCGAAAGCTAACACCGGAACCATTAATCCTATTGGACCTTTGGCAAGCATTGCTAATGCAATTCCAATAAAGCCTGCAAAGAAAGAAGTCAGTTTGCCTGACTGATTGAATGCTGCAATATTCCAGATGGAAAAAATAATTGCTCCGGTCAGAATAGTATCTGTTCTTATATCATTGGTGATAAGAAACATTGCCTGGCAGGAAGCAAACATCAATGCTGCAAGCATTCCTGTTTTTTCGGAATACAGCAGCTTGCCTAACTTGTAAGTGGAAAAAATTCCAAGCAATGCAAACAGCAATGATGGCAGCTTGTAAGCAAAATTTGAAATACCAAAAATCTTAAATGACAACGCAGACAGCCAGAACAATAAGGGTGGCTTGTCTAAATAATCCGCATAGCGATTGGTAACATGCAGGTAATCTCCACGCTCCAGCATTTCGCGTGCAATAGAGGCATACTGCGAAGCATCCACATCCATCATATCAATAAAACCACTGATGATATAAACTGCAATAATTGCAGCAAAGAAAAAGTAAGATTTCGTTTTGTTCAGCAAAAGAATTTTTTTAGCTCGCGCAAAAATAAACTTTACTCCACCTTTACCCTAATCCCTTCTGAATGTGCTGCAAACTCAGGCGCATACATACATTGAATGCTGGTTATGCCATTTGAAAAATCCCCTTTATGTGAAACACGCAAAGGATATTCAAACACATAACTTCCTTTCGGCAGGTAAGCGAAAAAGAAATTAGTTGCTGCATCTCTCGTGCTTTCATAGTAGCCTAAGCCGCCCTGGTATTTGTATTGTGAAATCACATTCTCAGGTTCAACGCCCGAAGCACGCATATCTTTCAGGTGAACAAATTCCATTGCACGGTCAACACTTAATTCTACGCGCACTTTAATTCTATCGCCCGGATGTAAAATTGTTTGTGCAGTTACAGGAGTGATGACAGGCCCTGTCGCAGAAGATTTTTCAAGAAATAATTTTTTAGTCAACTTGAGTGGTGTTTCAGCAGGAGTAATTTTATCAAGCTGCTCAAAATACTGCCAGTATAAAGCACCCCACGCAATTCCTTTTTCTTGTTTCACAGAAGTTATATTCACTTTCACTTCTCCCATTTCTTTTGTGATTTCTTTTCCGCTCCACGAAGTTTTGAAGTATCCGGTTCCTGCATCTGTCTGGTCGCCAATATAAATATCAGTGAAATTAATTCTATCATTTGGTCTGCCATTATAAACCCTGTATTCACCCACATTAATTTCAACGCTTGGTGTTTCTTCCAGCCAATCGGTTCCCTTCAGCAGCAGTGCGTAACAGGCTTCAGCAGTGGCTTTGGTGGTTTTCCAATCCTGTGTTTGTTTTTGTTTCAACAGCCAAATTTTTAATTCTGCAACTGCATCCTGGTCGTTGGAAACTTCATCAAATGCTTCAATTAATAATGCCTGTGTTTCTATCGGTGCCTGATGCCAGTAAAATCCGCCCGACATATCTTTCCAATACATCCCCATTTCATCGCTGTGCAATGAATTTTCTTTCAACGATTTCATAATGTCGGTTGGAATTGTTTTTGTCGCGTAACGATGCAAAGCCAGTGCTATCATGCCTTGCATATAACGACTGTTCTCTAACCAGAATTTTTCTGACTGACCTTTGTAGTAATTGAATGCTTCTTTATTGTTGGAAGAAATTTCAATCTGACTTTGGAAAAAACTGCGGGCATATAAGTATTGTATCTGCTCGCTGCTCAGATTATTCTTACTCAAATCTGCTTTGTATTTTTTCAGATTTTCGTAGTCTTCACGAATGCGATCATCGAGATAACGCACAGCATTTTCAGTCATGTTCCATGCTTTGCGCTCTTTCTGAAAATCAATTACACCGAGCTTTTGAAGATGTCCCATGCCAGTTACAATGTGTTGTGTTATATAGCGGCTGTCAGGCATTCCGGGAAACCAAGGAAAGCCACCATTTGAAACTTGTGCCTTTTCTAATTTGTGTAAAGCGGCATCTAATTCATTGCTCATTTTGTTCAAATCAAAAAGCAAAGCCAATCTTTTCTTGAGTTCGGTTTCATCTTTTGCCTGCATCACCCATGGAGTTTCTTCCAGCAACAATGATTTCAATTCCTGGTTCTTTTCAAGGTTTGATAATAAGGCAGTGCTGCCTTTTTCTGATTCAGAATCACGTTTCCATGAATCAAACACTGCCTTTATTTTCGGACTTGAATTAGCAATGTGCGTTGCGATGCTGTTTGCATAATAGCGACTGAAAAGCTGCTCTGAACATTCGTACGGAAACTCCATCATATAAGGCAATGCCTGCACGGCATACCATGCCGGGTTTGCAGTAAACTCCAACGTAAGGTTATGATTCGTAAGTGTGGTTGATGAATTAGTAAGTAGTTTGTTAAGTTTATACGTTTTTGGCTGATTGTATCTCACCGGAAGCGGCAATGATTCAGTTACAAGCATACGATTGGTAAGAACAGGGACAGCCATTTCTTCACCGTCAGAAAACTTTCCTGCTTTTGCAACCACCTTGTAAGTAATTGCTGAAAGCCCTTCCGGAATCTCAATGTTCCAGCTTAATGCAGCGCTTTGTCCTTTTTCTGCCGTGAAGGTTTTTGTTGCTGAATTATTTTTCAATTCTGCATCTATTGGTTGCATTGTTAATGCATCAAATAAAAATAATTGTGCGTTTCCTGTCATGCTGTTTTCGCTCAGGTTAGAGACTTTTGCACTGAATGTAATTTTATCTCCTTCACGGAAAAAGCGGGGAGCATTCGGCATCACCATCAGTTCTTTTTGCGTTACCAATTCATTTTGCGTTACCGAATATTTCAAATCTTTGGTATGCGCAAAGCCCAACATTTTCCATTTGGTCAGCGCTTCTGGAATGGTAAAACTGATGATTACATTTCCTTGTTCATCAGTTTGCAGATGTGGATAAAAGAAAGCGGTTTCATTGAAATTGCTTCGCGCCTGAACTCCACCTAAACCGGATTGTTGTCCTGCTTTTTCATCGGCAGGAGTAAGAAATTTCACCGTGTCAGCATTCCTGTCTTCGCCTGTTGCAATAATTTTATTCTTCGCAAGGCCATCAGCCAATTCTTTCTTGCTTTCAGCACGTGCACCAGCAGAAGTAACTACTATACTTTGCAATTCCATTACTTCTTCAGTTACAGCAGCACTTTCCATCATTGCATCACCGTTAAAATAGGCACCACTGCGCGAGCCGCGATAATTATAATACCCTTCGCTGAAATAATACCCGAACCAATTCAATTGATCATAAATATGATTTTGATAATATGGTCCAACAGGGTTCCAGTTTTTCTGATAAAGTGTGGACGATGTTATATCGAACATATCAGCACTCCATCCAAGGTTTGAGTAGAAGTAATTATAGATATCAAAATACCAGGAGTTGGGAGCGAATGCATCCAGTGATGCATCATACAAGGCAGCCACCATTTCTGCTGCAACTTTCTCTCCTTTCTTTCCTTTAATTTTCAATTTCCATTGTTCTTTTTCTCCCGGTTGAAGTTTGTTACGGAATGTTTCAAATTCAATGTCCAACTCTTTATTAGTGTATGGAACTGTAATTAACTGCGAGTGAATAAACACTTCATTGTTTTTGAAAAAAGTAAGATGAACAGAAAAATTTCCTCTGTATTCTTCTTTAACTGGAATGCTGAGCAAACGCTGTTCATTGTTCAGTGTCAGCCATTCTCTCTTTGAAATATAATTCTTGTTGTTGGTTGAATCATGCTGCTCAATTTCATACAACACTTTTACATCTTTGTAAGAAGAACCGATTAAGAGTTGCACATTTTCTCCAGGCTCTGCTTTGGTTTTCAATGCCGAAAACCAATCAGCAATCACCGTTGGCATTGCTGTTGCTTTCTCTGAAAACAGCGTGAAGTAATTCAGCGTTTTTACTTCTTCACCGTATTTATCTTCTGAAATTGTTTCAGCCAGATATAGGCCCTGCGCGAGCGCAGAGAGTTGCGATGATTTAAAAATCTTATCTTTTTCTGTATCAAATTTTATGTTCAATACTTCTTTTTCACGTGCATAATTTTCTCTTTTATCTTCATCCTTGTAAACGGCATCCGGAAAATCTGCTTTAAACTGTTCTTTGTTATAAATGAATAAATCAGGCTGTCCCCATTTTCTTTTTCTCAGAATATCATTCGGTGTTTTCAGTTTGTAAATAATCACAGTTCCTTTGGCTGCTTCAAATTCTCCGGCAGGGTTGGTGGTGCTTATTTCATAATCTTTTTTCTCCTCACGGTTTACTGTTTCTGGAATATTGATGGAAAGGTTCAACGCTGTGTAGCCTATGGTTACTGATGTTTCAGAGCTTCTGGTTTCACCTGTGATGTCCACTACATCGGCATAAATAGTATATGTAAATGAAGGTTTGTATTCCTTTTTTATGCTTCTGTCGGGTAACGCACTGAAAGAAATTTCAAATTCTCCGTTCGCATCGGTTGTTGCGGTTCCGTTCAGGATTTCCATGCTTTCGGTTTGCGGATACCAACCGCGGCAATACCATGGATAAGGGAAATAAGCGCTACGCACAACACGGTATTTTACTTCTGCACCGTCAATGTTAGAACCTGCATATGCTTTTGCAGTTCCTGTTGCTTTTACTGTTTCACTTAATTTAAATGTTCCTGTAAAAGGTTTGAACGCAACTTCAAATTTCGGACGTTTGTATTCTTCCACTGAAACAGCCAGCGAACCTGTTTCATTTTGTATCGTCATATTTCCGTTCAGCACACCTATTGGTGCAGTAAAGGTTCCGCTGAATGTACCATATTCATTGGTAACTAAATCCAACGAAGCCACTTTTTCATAATTTACATCATAAAGCGTAACTGTTATTTTTGCTTTTGTAACAATGTTCCGTTTATCGCCATTATTTTCAATTACTATGCCTTTGAAATATATTGTTTGTCCGGGACGGTAAATAGCACGGTCGGTAAAGAAATAAGTGTTCTGAGATTTTGGTGCGCGTTGCTCACCATAGTAATAGGAGTAAAAAGAATTATCCGTAAATAATTCATCGCCATTATAGTTCAGTTGCAACACATAATTTTCGCGCTCAACTTTTCCACGAACTGTAAACATTCCGTTTACATCGCTGGTATAAATTCCACTTTTGCGGATGTCATATTCACGGGAGCTGTAGTTATAATATTCTTCCCACAATTGTGCTTTTACACCTTGCAGCGGAATTCCCGAACTGCGTGATACAACCACAAAACCGCGGTTACCTTTTTCTTCTTCACGACTTGAAAAAGCAAGGTCGGAAAAGGAAGTGATGCTGTAAGCCACTGCGTTTCCATCAGTAGTAAAATCGGGTGAAGTGGAAGCGAACACCACATACAATCCTTTTTTCTGTGCGGGCAACTTCAGTTCAACAGTGTGAACATTGAAATCACCTTCATCGGGCAAAGTGAATTCAGTTTCGTTCACTGTTTTGGAAATATTCATCAACTCTTTTATTTGTTCATCACCGTAATATTTTCTGCGTAATTTTTTATATTTTTCATAATCAAGCGCAGCAATTCTGAAATAAAGTGTTGATGATTTTTCACCTGATTTGGCAAGGTTCGCAAAATTGACTGATGCAAGAAAAGGCTGGTCAGGAAGATTAACACGCTCAGTAGAGAATGTAAGACTTTTTTGTGTGATGCTGGTAAGCAGACTGCGGCAATTACTTGCTCCGAATGAAGTAGTGAAGCGGCTGATAGCTTCATTGCATTTATCAAATGCTGCTTTCTTTTTCCACTTCAATAAATCATCATCGCCTTTTTTGTACGTGCTGCCTTGTGTAAAAAAGTAGTTAGCAATCTCGTAACTTATTTCGGTGGAAACAGGAAAAGCAATATGTTCCTTTTCTGATTTTTCTAATGCTGCAAGATACAAGCTGTCTTTGTTTACATCTACAGAATGTGCACGCACAAAATGCAGGCGTTTTAAGTCGGCATCAACTAACGCATCCGGATTTTTATCGCTGATATGAAATTTTATAACATCGCGCAGAAGCAATACAGCATGGAATTGTAATGAAGTGCTGTCGGGTGTAGAAATATTTAATTCACCAAATTCATTTGCAGCAGAAAAATACTTTGCGCCTTCTATTTCATACTTATATGCAGGTTGCGCTAAACCTGTTTCTTCATTCATATAAAAATCAATGGCGCGGTGCACAAGAAAATCATACACCGTAGGCCTTAACTCACGTGCATTGCGGCTTTCCATCAATACCGCATCAAATGCAGAAATGGGAAGTTCTTTTAATTTATCAGCTTCTTCTAAACTTTTGCGGTAATGAAAATCAACCTGCGCCACAATCTTTTTTAAATCCCAGGTACTTAAATCTTCGGGAACAAAATCTACTGTTTCGGTGCGGTTAGTAAACACCCAACGGTTTTGCTGATAATAGCTCCAGTACGATTGTGCAAGAATAGAATGTAACACAGATTTCACCGGATACTGCGCATCTTTCAGCTCGCCTTCCAGTTCCAGAATACTTTTCTTCAGCGCATCTTCTTCAAGATAAGAACTGAGTTTCATTTTGTGGATTACCGCTTTAATGTATTGCGGTGCATTGTTATTTTTTTTCGAGTCTTTGAAAATTACTTCAACTATTTCGAGCGCAGATTTTGTTAAACCTTTCTTGCTCAGCGAATCTACTTTTGCCCATTGTTTTTCATAATTCTCGTTCTTGAGAATGTAATTGAATTTGCTGTTACGCACAGTATTGTTAATGCTGAAAGCAGTTAAGAGAACAAGCAACAATGATGCGGGCAACAGTGAATATTTAATAGATTTCATTGGGTAGGGTTTCGTAAATTATACGACAAAGATGCGCAAAACAGAAAGATTCCATAAAGCCCTTCTTTTCGTTTCTGAAATAGAAAAAAGAAGTTTTTCAGCTTTTTGATTTACTCCTTATTTTTTCCAGTTCAATAAGGTCTAACTTGTCTTTGGGGCGACCTGCTGCTTTCTTGGCTTCAATCAAGTGATTAATATGTAGAAATTTTATTTCGGTATTTTCTATCAAAGCTATAGGAGAAATCTTGTAGCATTCATCAAATTTTTCTGCAGAAAAACCTTTAAGAAACGTCATTACATCCAGTTCAAAACCCGAAGGAAACTTAAGAACAGACCAACCCGGAATTAATTGTGTAGTTTCTATACTTTCAAAATCTCCGATTTCTGCTTCTTTTAATGTTTTGCGAAATCTCTTTCTGTTTTCCATGGTGTCTTTTATCCAAACATCCAGATCGCCTGTGGTACGCTGAAAACCATGGAGGTTAGTTGCAAAACCGCCTACCATAATGTACTTTACCTTGTTGGCATAAAGTAATTTCCAGAAACCAAGAATTTCTTCGTCAAGTATATCCATGCAAACTATTTTCGTGCAGAAATAATTTTGGCTTTACTCAGCATTTTATTAATGCGGATAAGACGCATAAGGAAATGGAAACGCTGGGTGTATACCTCATCCTGTGAAATTGTCTTTATTTTTTTCGTCTGCGTTTTCATTCAGCACACAAAATTATGATTTGTTTATTAAACAGGTTTTACTTTGAAAAGTAGTTCCTGCTTTTACTCATACTCCACTTCTAAAATTTCTCTGTGCCCGTTATAAAGTTTTACAATCAGTTCACCAAAGAGCGTATTGGCCCAGGCAAACCATTTGCGCGAAAAACGCTGAGGATTATCTTTATCAAATGACTCATGCATAAAGCCCGTGCCGGCATGAGTGTGTTTCAGCATTTTTAAACACTGTTTTATTTCAGTTGTATCGGTGCTGGTAAGCGCACGCAGAATAATTCCCATGGGCCATATCTGATTATTGCCCGTATGCGGACTGCCCTGCCCTTCGGCTGCTTTGCCCTTGAAGTAATATGGGTTTTCACTGCTTAATACAAATGCTCTTGTATTTTTATAAATAGCATCATCGGGTTTATGAGCGCCTAAATAGGTGAGCGAAATCAGCGAAGGCACATTGGCATCGTCCATTAAAAGCTGCTTGCCAAAACCATCCACTTCATAAGCGTATAATTCGCCAAAAGTGGGGTGGTGTATTACCGCATATTTTTTAATGGCGGCATCTACTTCATCGGCAAAGGATGCACATTCTTTGGCAAAAGCTTCATCTTTTAACACCGTGTTATAAATTATAGAAAGTTGCCTGAGTGAAAGCACCGCAAAAATGTTGGAAGGGATTAAATACGGATAAGTAGTTGCATCATCCGATGGGCGGAACATGGAACAAATCATTCCGGTAAATTTTACAGGATTTCCTTTGCCATCATATACGGGTGCATCAATGGGATTAAAGGATTTGCGGATAAAATAATAAGGTGAGGTACCATCACTGCGCTGCTCGGTGCGGAACGTTTTTACTACCGTGCGTGCCGCCTCATTCCATTCGCTGTCAAACACGGTTGCATCACCCGTTAATTCATAATAGCGGTTAGAAAGCCGGATAAAATAACAGAGCGAATCGATCTCCCACTTGCGTTCGTGCACTCCGGGCTGGGGACTTGGTTTATCATTTTTCCATTCCGATTCTTTGTTCAGGTCTTTATAAAATGCATTCGCATACGGGTCTTTTAAAACGCATTTTGCCTGACGGCTTACAAGACCCTTTACCAGATTTTTCAGTTCATCGTCTTTTGCAATAAGCGGAATATAGGGCCATACCTGTGCCGTTGAATCGCGCAGCCACATAGCATCTATATCTCCGGTAATGATAAAGGTATCGGGTTTGCCGTTTATAGGCTCGTAATCAACCGTAGTGTCTAAGGTATTGGGATAGCAATTCTCAAACAACCAGGCCAATTCTTTATCTTTTATGGCTGCTTTTACTTCGCTCAGTTGTGCTTCAACTGCCTTGCTGATAAAGGTTCTTTTTTCAAGAGGAGGGCGCTTGCTTATTAATTCTTCTTTCAGGAAAAGTTCAAGCACTATTGACTTAGCCGAAACCAGACTTAAGGCGCCCAGAGCCAAGGTGTTTTTATTGATAAAATCTCTGCGGTGCATGAAAGAAGTTTTTAAAACATATTGCGGAGAACGTGATAACACAAAACTACAAAAAGCAGGAGACAAGGAATGAGAAAACCTTCTTTACGGCTTCTCAATTTTTCATTCCTTTACATCCCCGCAACACACATTTTAAATTATTATGTCCTCCTCCAAACTGTTTACCCCTTTCCATTTTCCTGATACTGACAAAACAATGCCCAACCGCATTGCGCTGGCTCCCCTTACCAATCTGCAGAGTAATACTGACGGCAC
>CAMDBK010000026.1 GCA_945889235.1 Chitinophaga pinensis | reverse complement strand
CTTCTCCAACGGTTTTAAAAATGCTTTGTCCATTGGAGCATTGCCTGTGCCGTAGGTTTCCAGCACAACGGCTTTCAGTCCTTTGGTATTGAAAATGCTTTCCAGAACCTCAGGATTTATTCCCGGAAATAATTTGATAATTGCAATATTTGTGTCGAGTGATTGATGAACAACTAATTTTTTTGCAGACGATTTTGCAATAAAACCATCATTGTATTTAATACTTACACCTGCCGTTGCCAGCTCAGGATAGTTGGAAGAATTGAACGCGTCAAAATTTTCAGCGTTGTGCTTGTAGGTGCGGTTGCCGCGATACAAATGATTTTCAAAATAAACGCAGACCTCGGGAACTTTTGCTTTGCCGTTTTGCTTTGCTGCAGCTATTTCAATGGATACGATGATATTTTCCTGTGCATCGGAACGCAATACGTTTACGGGTAATTGTGAACCGGTGAGGATGACAGGCTTTCCTAAATTTTCTAATAAGAAGCTGAGTGCTGATGCAGTGTATGCCATCGTATCAGAACCGTGGAGCACCACAAAGCCATCGTATTTAGTGTAATTCTTTCCAATGATATCTGCCAACTGAATCCATATTTCGGGTTTCATATTGGAAGAATCGATTGGCGGATTAAAGCTGTAACCATCAATCCGAAAACCAAAACGAGAAAGCGCGGGAATGTAATCGATGATGCTCTCAAGACTGAATGGCTTAAGCACACCGGTCTTCTCATCCTGCACCATACCTACAGTGCCGCCTGTGTAGATTAAGAGAACTTTCGCTTTTTCTTTTTTCATTTTATTTTTTAATAATCAATTGCCTTATTGCAGCCACATGCGACAGCAAAACTAACGGAACAACACAACACGGCAACCAATTAAAAGGAAAATATAAAACAGCAATATTGGGCTGGTCAAAAGCAAATACCTGAAACGGAAACGGGGCAGATAAAACTGCATTAACAACAATATTAATAAGAAGTCCCAGACAGATGAAGTTCCAAATCAACAGTATTTTATTACCAGCTTGTTTTTTAATAAAGAAAAAATAAACCATAAGAGGAGCGCTTATTCCGGAAAGAATATCAAAGTTACGGCCTTCAAAAGTCATAAGTTGTGGAATAGTCTTGTTAAGGAATAACCAAAATAAAACCAGTTCAACAGGAATTCTTACCGTATGTAAAAATGTTAATGTTTTCAGGTCTAAGCTATCTATGTATTGCCTGCCTTTAGAAGTTGAAAAAAGAAGAATGATAACAACCATTGGCGGTAAAACCATTATCAAAAATCGTGGCGGAAAGGTATCTGTAACAGTATAAAATCCGGTAACTGCAATTGCTGTTTGGAAAGCCAGCCACAGCAATAAAATAAATAAGGTAAGTTTGGAATACGCAGTTGCCTTATAAAAAAGTGCAACAGTAAGACATGTTGTAAGTCCGAAAACTATACCTATGTATGAGGGTAAATTTTGCATGGTTTATTAAACACCAAAAACTTCTTTTGCATTTGCAGTGGTAATTTCCGCTACCTCTTCCACGCTTATGTTTTTTATTTCCGCCAGTTTTTGCGCCACTAAAGTAATATATCCGCTTTCATTTCGTTTGCCTCGGTGAGGAACCGGAGTTAAATAAGGCGAGTCAGTTTCAAGAACCAAGTGCTTCATGTCAATGTCGGCAATGGCCTGTGCAAGTCCAGAGTTTTTGTAGGTGAGCACACCACCAATTCCTAATTTAAAGCCAAGAGAAATTGCCTTCTCTGCCTGTTCCTTATTTCCTGAAAAGCAATGAAAGATGCCGTGCGGATTTTCGCTTTTATTTTTCTGCAACACTTCCACTATCTCGTTAAACGAGTTGCGTGAGTGAATAACAATTGGTAAACCAAATTCATTCGCCCATTTTATTTGCGTTTCAAAAGCAAGTTGTTGTTGCGTTAAAAATGTTTTGTCCCAATAGAGGTCAATGCCTATTTCACCAACGGCATAAAACTTAAGAGCCTCACCCCTAACCCCTCTCCGAGGGAGAGGGGAATGTTCTTCCAAATATTTTCTTACCACTACTAATTCCTCTTCATAATTTTCTTTCACAGAGGTGGGATGCAAACCTATCATGGGAAAACAATGTTCTGGAAACTGATTGCAGAGCGATAGCATTCCTTTAACGGAAGTGCTGTCGATATTCGGCAGGAAAAATTTATTTACTCCCGCAGCAATGGCACGCTCAACAACCTGTTTGCGGTCTGTATCAAATTCGGAGGCGTAAAGATGGGTGTGGGTGTCGGTAAGTATCAAAGCAGAAAACCAAAAAAGCTTTATTGTAATTTTTCAACCTGGTCTTTCAGCTTGTTATACATTCCTTGTTGCTGTTTTTGCATGAGTCCTAGCGTACCCATAATTGCAACCATACTGCGTGCTGGCAGATTTTTCCCTTCTCCCTTGTCAATTTGGGTAATAATTGTTTTACCGTCTTTTTCTTCAAATCTGATTTCAATATCCATTTTAAAATATTCATCTTCCATAACAAAGGCGAATAGTTTGTCTTGTTCAAAGGCGGTAACCGTTTCTGTCATGACGAGGTCTTTACCATTTTCGTCATAAACCAATTTCCATTTTGAGCCTACCTGATTTTCTTCACCGCTAATGTTTTCAATACTTTTAAAGTTATCCATCCATTTTGCCATGTTGTCGGGGTTATTGAAGTATTCAAACGTTGTTGAAACGGGAGCGTTAACAGTAACACTTACTCCTCCCTCGTATGTTGGTTTAATAAAACCGATGGCGACAAAACCAATAATAAGAGCGAGAATAATTCCGAGCAGGATGAAAATGATTTTTTTGAGCATGGTTCTATGTTTTAGTTTGGTGTAAAATTAATATGAAATTCGTCATGCTGAACTTGTTTCAGCATCTTTGTAAATAAGACCCTGAAACAAGTTCAGGGTGACGGTTCAACTAACTTAAAAAATTGCTTTTGCAATGGCCCGTGTTTGTTCTGAACGGCCCATGGTATAGAAGTGCAAACACAATGCACCGAATTGAATCAACTCTTTGCTTTGCTGAATAGCCCATTCTACACCTACCTGTTTTACAGCATCATTGTCTTTGCATTTTTCAACGGCTTTGCGCAGGTCTTCAGGAATAGCCACATAAAAAATGCGGGGCAAAACTTCTAATTGTCTTTTTGTTGCAATGGGTTTCAGTCCCGGAATAATGGGAACATTTATTCCTGCTTTGCGGCAGCGCACTGCGAAGTTGAAAAACTTCTGATTGTCATAAAACATCTGGGTAACGATGTATTCCGCTCCTGCATCCACTTTGCGTTTCAGATTTACCAAATCTATATCCAAATCATCACAGGCAAAATGTTTTTCGGGATAGCCGGCAACGCCAATGCAGTAATCTGTTTTGTCAACATTCTGTAATTCGTTGTCGAGGTATTTGCCTTTGTTCATGTCCACAATCTGCTCCACCAACTCGTTTGCGAAAGTATGTCCATCGGGGTGAGGAATAAATTTTCCATCGGCTTTTATCATATCGCCCTGCAATGCAAGCACGTTATTGATTCCCAGGAAATGTAAATCCAATAAAGCGTTTTCTGTTTCTTCCAGACTGAAACCTCCGCAAATCATGTGAGGAACAGTATCAATTTTATAGCGTGCCTGAATTGCTGCACTAATACCAACTGTTCCCGGGCGCTTACGGATTTTAATTCTGCGCAATTCACCTTTACGGTTTTTGCGTTGAATGTATTCTTCGCGGTGATACGTAACATCAATAAAAGATGGATTGAATTCAACAAGCGGATCGATACCATCAAAAATGGATTGTATGCTTGCGCCTTTTAATGGCGGCAAAATTTCAATAGAGAAAAGCGTTGACTTTGCCCTGCGGAAATGTTCAGTGACTTTCATAAAAAAAGTTCTTAGCCAAATAGCCACATGGCTAATAGCTTTTTTACTTTATAACGGTAACGGTGCCGTGTTGTTTGGTTCCGTCTGAAACTTCCAGCACGTAAAAATAAGTTCCTTCACTGTGGTTTTCTCCGTCCCAGTCGTTCTGATAGTTATCGCTTTTGTAAACACGTTTACCCCACCGGTTATAGATGTAGAGCTTGCTGTTAGGATATAGATCAAGATACTGGATGTAAAAAACACTGTTTTTAGGTTCAAGAGAAGCAGTGTTAAACACATTTGGTACAACAATTTCGGTGATGACCAGCATTTCTATGATTATGGTATCTGTACAGCCTTCGGTATTTGTTACTACCAGCATTACAGGATAATGCCCGGTATCAGCAAAAGCGTGAACAGGATTTTGAATAGTATCGGTTGAGCCATCAGCAAAATCCCAGAACCATGAAACAATGGTATCACCATTGGCGAGTGAGCTATCTGTAAACGTAACAGGAGCATCTAACAGCGCTGCTGTTGGATTACTGTTGAAGTTAGCTGTTGGTGAAGAAATGCCGCCAACTGTTACAGTATCAATATGCTCACATCCGTTAGCATCGGTAATGGTAACAGTGTATGTTCCTGCTGCAAGGCTGTCGGCCATGTCATCAGTTCCGCCAGAAGGTAACCATGAATAGGTGTAGGGAGAAGTATTTCCTGTAACAGTAGTAACCATAGCTGTTCCGTTAGCATCTTCGCAGGTTTCGGGACTTGAAGTATTGGCAGTGGTATAAGGCGCGGGTTCGGTAATTGTAATTGTATCAACGTGAGTAAAACAATGAGGAGCTAATGTATCGGAAGAATAGATGATATATGTTCCGGGTGTTAATCCGTTGAGGTGGTCAATACCATTGTTGAATAACCCGATGTGAAGAGTATCACCGTTGCTGTTTGTCCACACGTAGTTTATTGGTGTAGGAACACTTGACTGAATGTTTATACTTCCATCACCGGCATTGTTGCAGAGTACATTATTAATGGTGGTGTCTATTACCAGATGTCCTAATTCCAATACCTGAAAATCGAGGGTACGATTACAACCATATTCGTTGTAACAGGTAACTGAATAATTTCCTTCAAGCAAGGGGCTTAAAACCGAATCAGGATTTACATCACCGGTTGACCAATTGTAACTTGTATAAGCATATGCTGAATCGAGTGTGATGGTTACAGAACCAGGAGCGCAATAGGCTTGTGGGCCAAGCACGGCAGGGTCAACAATAGCGCTGACAAAGATATTTACAGTAAAAACATTTGCTTGCGGTGGTGTTCCATTGTCTGTTGCTGTTAATGTAAATGTATTGTAACCGGCATTGGCTTCAGTGGCATAGAAAACAGCAGATACAGTAGAGATATTTCCGTTCGTTGCTGTAATTAATTCAAAGCCTTCAATTCCTGAAGTGTCTATTACTGTTGTAGTAACCTGATTTTGCTCAGGTGAAAGAAAAGAAACCTCAAAAGGGAAGGTATCACCTACACAAATCTGAATGGTATCGCAGATAGCGAGAGCATTATCTGCAATGGGTGAAAGGTTGGCATTGTTTACACATCCGTTGAAAACAAAGCTTTGGTTATCTAACCAGCTAATGCCATCTGAATTATTGAAGGGACCATCGTAATCAGAACCGGCATGGTCAAATCTGCCAAATTGTGCATAAGCACCTCCTACACCATAGTTAGCACCAACTGTAGCAGGAGTTCCTCCAAAACCGCCAACACCTTGTGAAGCCGAACCGGTAGTCCACTGCATATCACCATAGCAGAAGGCAATATTATTTCCACCGGGAATGATGGGATCATTTCCATCGGTAATAATGAGCTGGAAGTCATTTATTTTATCAGTCTGTGAACTGAAATAACCTACGTTATGCCAACGGATAATTGCATATGTTGAGGTTAGTTTATACCATACTTCGCCTGTTCCATAGGTATCTACGTCAGCCCAAAAAGGCGCAACCATTACAAACCCCGGATCAGGAAATCCGGTAGAAGAATATGTACCGTAGGATGCTCCAAAAGAAATATTTCCATTGTTGTTAATATACATATTGGTTTGATTCGTTCCGTAGAAGCAGAAGTTGAAAGGAAGTGCTATTAATCCTGTAGAGCCGTCATCATTTGGTTGCATAGCTAAAGTGTATGTATTATCAAGGGTTTGTATGCAACCGCAGTTTACATTGGGACCGCCACCTTCAACCGAGCGTGGGGCAAAGTCTTCGGCATTAAGTATTTTCTCGGGGACGTATTTGGCAAATTGGTCTAAAGGAATCATAGGAATTTTGCCTTCTACTTTTAGCTGATGGTATTCTTTACTATCAATAGTGATAAGGTTTTGAGCGTTTGAAACAGAGATACCTGCCAAGAGAATAAGAAGCAGTGAGGTGATTACTTTATTCATAATTATTTAATCAAGATTTTTAAAAGGAGCGCAAATGTAAGGAATTTCGGTTCTTTTGGGAGAAGAATCTATAGCTATTTCTCAATTGAATGAATTCACAAGAAGATTTACTGTGAACTATACACTACCTCTAATAGTGTTTGCCCCACCGCTTTCAGCGTTTTCGGGTCAATGTTCTGGAGGTTGTCGTTATGAGTGTGCCACACTGCAGGAAAATGATATTTGGTAGCGGGGTCGTAATGGATGATATCTATAGAAGGAATTTCGGCTAAGGTGTTGAGGTAGTAATGGTCGTCAGTAATGGGGTTGGTTTTGTCATAAACGAAGTAGGATGAATACCCAATGCGCGAAGCGGCATCCCATACTTTTTTTACTACGTGTGCAGCAAATTGTACCGAACCTCCTTCCATAGTGAAAGTGGCATTGGGTGCGCCTACCATGTCTAACAAAATAGCATAGCGGGGAAAATAATCCTGTTTGTGTTTGTTGGTTGCCCAGTATTGTGAACCGAGGCAATAGGAGTTGGCTTGTTCCTTCTGCATTCCTCCATCGGGTTGGCCGTAATCTTCAGCATCAAAGAGGATGATATCTACACCAATATTAGGTTGAAGGGCTGCAAGCTGGCGTCCTACTTCGAGTAAAACGGCTACTCCGCTGCCACCATCGTTGGCACCGTCAATGGGTTTGTTTATATCTGTTTTGTCCTGGTCGGCAAAGGGGCGTGTATCCCAGTGTGCGCAGAGCATGATGCGATTTGTTTTTTCGGGCTGCCATTGTGCAATAATGTTTTTCATTTTGAGCACTTTTCCGTCAAAGGCTTTTGCTTCGCCCTGCTGAACAATTACATCGGCTTTGTAGCTTTTGAATTTTTCGGTTAAGTATTCTGCACACTTTGCATGCGGTGCTGAGTTGGGAACGCGGGGGCCGAAGTCAACTTGCTTTTTTACAAATTGGAAAGCTGAATCCTGATTGAAGTCGGGAGTTGGGACAACTTTGGCGGGAGGTGTGGGAATGTCAACTGGTTTGGGTTTGTCGGGTTGACAAGCAGCAAAGGAAAGGGACGCAAGAATAAAGAGCCAAGACCCAAGATGTGTGTGGTTCTTGCTTCTTGCTTCTTGTCTCTTGCTTCTGATTAAAAACTCCATTCTGTTTTTTCTTTTGAGTCTTTGATTTGAATTCCTATTGCTTCCAGTTCTTTGCGGATTTTATCTGATGTTGTAAAGTCTTTGTTCTGTTTTGCCTGAGTGCGGATGCCGAGTATCATTTCCATAACGCTCTGTAATGCTTTATCATTGGCGGTGTTGGAGTTTTCGGATTTTAAACCCAAGACATCAAAAGCAAAACTGTGTACGATTGTTTTTAATAAAGCAATGTCACCGGCAGTGAGTGTTTCTTTTCCATCGTTTACTGAATTGATGATTCGCACGCCTTCAAATAAGTTGGCTACTAAAATGGGTGCGTTGAAATCATCGTTCATGGCATCGTAGCATTTTTGTTGCAGCTCTTTTATGTTTGAAGTTGATGATGCACCCGCTTTAAGATTGTCGAGTGTTTTTATTGCAGCCATCAACTTGGCGTATCCTTTTTCAGATGCCTGGAGGGCTTCGTTTGAAAAATCCAAGGTGCTGCCATAATGTGTCTGCATCATAAAAAAGCGCACCGCCATAGGGCTGTATCCTTTTTCCAGAAGCGGATGATTTCCTGTAAACAACTCACCGGGAAGAAAACCATTGCCTGCTGATTTTGACATGCGCACACCGTTTACAGTAAGCATGTTGGTGTGCATCCAGTAATTGACAGGTGCAGTGTGATTGCATGCCTGCGACTGTGCAATTTCATTGGTGTGGTGGGTTGCCTGTAAATCCATTCCGCCACCGTGAATGTCGAAGGTATCGCCCAAATATTTGCTGCTCATTGCTGAACACTCAATGTGCCAGCCCGGAAAACCTTGTCCCCACGGTGAAGGCCATTGCATGAGTGATTCGGGTTTTGCTTTTATCCACAATGCAAAATCAAGACGGCCTTTTTTCTCGTCCTGTCCGCTTAACTCGCGTGTGCCTTCCAGCAATTCTTCGAGTTTGCGGTTGGTGAGTTGTCCGTAGGAAAACTCTTTGTTATATTTTTCTACATCAAAATAAACGGTGCCGTTTTTTTCGTAAGCATATCCTTTATCAATAATTTTTTTCACCATTACAATCTGCTCGCAGATGTGTCCTGTTGCAGTTGGTTCAATACCCGGAGGCAGCGTGTTAAGTTCACGCATTACCTCATGAAAACCGTTGGTGTATTTCTGAACAATTTCCATAGGTTCCAGTTGTTCGAGCTTTGCTTTTTTTGCGAACTTATCATCACCTTCATCACGGTCGCCTTCCAGATGCCCGGCATCGGTAATGTTACGCACATAGCGCACCTTATAGCCCAGATGCACCAGGTAACGGTAAATCATATCAAAGGAAACAAAGGTGCGGGCATTGCCCAGATGCACATCGCTGTATACCGTAGGACCGCATACATACAAGCCAACAAATGGCGGGTTGATGGGCTTGAATTCTTCTTTCTGGCGGGTGAGGGTGTTGTAAATTACAAGTTTCTGCTCTGTCATAACAATAAAAAAAGTCCTTTTTTTAAAGGACTTCAAAGGAACGGAATTTTTATGTCATGCTGAACTTGTTTCAGCATCTTTTTATAACAGACCCTGAAACAAGTTCAGGGTGACGAAATGCATTACTTTTCTGCTTTATTTATTTCTTCCCCTACACGCTTTCCTTCTTTAACAATGTAGGTTTTAAGGTAAATTCCTTCGGGTGAGTAGAGATGCTCTTTACCTTCAATGAGCATGCTGTTTTTAAAAATGCCTTCGCGGTCGGGTTTACCGAATTTATTTAAAGTAGTGCGTTGTCCGTCACCAATCATACCAACATTGGCAGCTGTGGAAGCAGCAGTTTTTACCTGATGCTGTTGCTTAATTCCTTCCGCTAATTTTTTTGCTTTAGGTGCTGCGTCATCAAATTGTTTTCCCAGTTCATATGATTTTGTTTCGGTAGCTTCAATTTTTCCGGTAGCAAATTGTTTCTCGGTTTTTACTGAACCGTTTTCGTAATACTCTTTCAGCAAGCCGCTTTCCGAGCCTTCTTTCCAGGTGCCTTCAATCATGAGGTTTCCGTTTTCGTAAAAATATTGTTGTGTGCCTTCACGTTTGCCTGAAGCATTGTAAACCCAATTGTAGAAGAGGTTTCCGTTTTCGTGATAGTAGCGGTATTCACCTACCCACTTGTTGTCTTTCCACATTCCTTCTTCCTGCAGCATGCCGTCTTTGTAATAAAATTTGGCGTAACCGTTTGGCTGATTGTTGGTGAAAGTAAGTTCGTGTTTTTTTATTCCACCGGGATAATATTTTGTCCAGATGCCTATTTTTTTGTTGTCGAGGTAATCACCTTCTTCCGTTAATTCACCTTCCTGAAAGCCTGGAAATTTTCCACCGGAATTAAGAATAACCCAATGCCCCTGTTTTTGGCCTGCGGCATCTTTTTCATTTACTTTTTTGCCTTTATAAGTTTCGGAAGTTTGGGAATAAGCGATGAAGCTGAGCAGTAAAAAAATCAGGATGTGGAAAAATTTCATAAATCGATTCAAGTTTATCAATACTCTTCTACTGTTGTTTTTGTTTTTAGTTATGTGTTTTAGACGAAACTAATTATTAAGGGTCTATCCTCTATATTTTGTCTTATAGTGTTAAAACAAAAGAGGAGTGATCTAAATCCCTCTCAACAGAATTTTTTTTGGTAACCGATACAAAGTTGGCGGCAATAAACACCCACAATACAAAAGGAAATTCAAACAGTTTTTGTGCAAGCAACGAACCTTTTGCCTCTGCTTTTGAAGTGTACTCAACACTAATATCTTTTATCAAACCTATGTTGGGTACAAATTTCATGGCTGCAGGGTTGGGTGCACTTTCTGCGTAAATGGTAACGGGTAGTTTTTTGGTTTCTGTTGTGGTGTTCATGTGTGTAAAGTTAAATAAAAAGCCCCGCTGTGAACCTAAAACACAGCGGGGCTACACATCAAACCTAAACCAACTAAGAATTTAATGTTGCTTTTAATGCTTTTTTATAAACTCTCCCGATAGGAACAGTATATTGAAAATTATCGTGAGATATAGTAAGACTTGAACCTTTTATCATGTGGATTTTTTCCATGTTCACAATAAACGAGCGGTGTGTGCGAACAAATTTATCGCTAGGCAAGGCATCACACATGTCTTTCATCGTGCTAAGTGTTATATATTTTCCGGTGGTGGTTTTTATAATTACATAATCCGCCAACGCTTTAATAAAAAGAATATCATCAGTTTTTAACTGGATAAGCTGGTAGTTAGCTTTTATCATCAGATTTTCTGATTGTTGCGTTCTTTCAGCAGGCATCTGGGGCAGGAAGTTTGTAAGTGCTTGTCTCATCTTCTTTTTTTTAAACTGTTAATACTTATTTTTAGAGTTGAAGGACTTTGCGTGTGTTTAAAACCAAAACCGTTCAATTGCCTCTTATTACACATCGGGTTGTGGATAAGTTTAGGAAATTAGACTAATCGGGTTATTGATTAGATAAAATTTATCATTCTTTCCGTCCGAGTTTTATCTACCTTCCGATGAATGCCTCTTTTTTGTATTTTTGCGGGTTCCGGGCAATAAACCAAGAGAAAAGCCAGTATTCTTTCGACCAATTAATGAATAGTTTAAGACGAACATTTTTTTTAAGCTCCATTTGCCTCTTAGGGGGTCTTGGTGTTTTTGCCCAGGAAGGCGGTTCGTTGATGGTTGACGGCATAGTAACCAGTGCCGGAAAGCCTGTAGATGGTGCGGAAGTAAAGATTTTTAAAGACAAAGGCAAACTATTGTATCGCACCACTAATTCAGCGGGTAAGTTCAGGGCAAAACTTGAGCTGGGTGCTGAATATGTAATAAGCGCAGGGCTTCCGGGCTCAACAACCAAAACATTTAATTTTATTACTGAGGTTCCTGAGAAAAGAAAAAATGAAGAATTCACTAAACAAGTAGAAATAGACCTGAACCCGTTAACCGCTGATGCCAAAGGCAGGAAAAAATGGGAGCAAAGCGCAGGAGGTATTCTATATAAGGAGTCAGAAGGCGGATTTATTACCGTTAATTACGATTTGGATGAATGGAAAAAGCAGATGGCTGATGCGGCAGATCGTGAGCGACTGAGAAAACAAGCAGAAGAAGAAGCCCGTGTTGCTGGAGAAAAACGCAGGCAGGAAGCAGAAGAGTTGGCAAGACAAGAGCAGGCAAAGCGCGATGCGGAACAACAGGTGTTGCTTGCAGCACAAGCAAAAGAACAGTCAAGACTTGATTCTATTGCTGCGGTACAATTAATATTAGCGCGCGAAATGGAAAAGCGCAAACTGGCTGCCGATCAAAAGAAGACAGAAGAAGACAAATTAAAAGATTTAGCTAAAGCAGAACAGGATCGCAAACGGACAGAAGCAGAAAGATTAGCACATCAACAGTTTGTTACCGATTCAATTGCCAACTCAAAAACCGAAGCCATAAAACTTGCTGCTGAAGAAAAGGCGCGGAAAGAAGCGGAAGCCCTCGCCATGAAAAAAGCAGGGAAAGAGCGCCAGAAAGCAGTTGCCGATTCTATAGCTAATGCGCGTGATGAACAGGCGAGAATGGCGGCTCTTGCAAAAGCAAAACAAAAAGCAATTGCAGATTCTATAACTACTGAAGAAAAAATACGAGTGGCAAATGAATCGCTGGCTGCTAAAAATGCTGGCAAGACACGCCAACAACAAATAGCTGATTCAATTGCTAGTGCAAAAACACAACAGGCTCAACTTGCGGCTCAGCAAAAATACCGGCAGCAACAAATAGCTGATTCATTAGCAAAAGTTAAAACGCTGGAGGCTCAACTGGCAGCCCAACAGAAATATCGTCAACAACAGATAGCTGATTCAATAGCTTCAGTAGAAAAAATAAAAAAACAGGAAGAAGAACAATTAAAACTAAAAGCGGAATTAGAGAAAAAGAACAGAGAAAAAGCAATTGCCTATTCTTTAGCAGTAGTAAAGGCAGAGCAACAACGGAAGGATGCAGAAGAACAGGCACGACTGAAAGCGGAAGAAGCTGCGCGTGTTGAAGCAGAACGCAAGCTGCGTGAAGCAGAAGAACAGGCGCGAACAAAAGCTGAATGGGAAAAGAAAGCAAAAGAAGAATCTGACCGGATAGCAAAAATAGAAGCTGAGCGTAAAGCTCAGGCAGAAGCCGAACAAAAAGCAAAGGAAGAAAGAGAACAAGCGCTTGCTGAAAAAATAGAACGCGATAAACAGGAGGCAGCAAAAATTGCAGACGAGCAAAAAGCAAAAGAAGAGGAAATAGTCCGCAAGAAACAGGAAGCCGCAAAAGCACTTTATGAGTTGAGAAAGAATAATTCCATAAAAGAAGAAACCATCAGGGAAACTGGTAAAACCACACTTGTTACCACTGTAAAAATTGATGGCGTGCAAACTATTTTCAAAAAACTTACCCACGACTGGGGTGGTATTTTTTACTATAAAAACGGAGCCGACATTTCAGATGTACTCTACCTTCAGGAATTAAAAACAGCTCAGGAACAGCTAAATCCTTAATAAATTAATTTTGGCTTAACTTTGCCAGCCCAAAATAAAAAATGAGAAAAATTCTAGTAACAGGTGGAGCCGGTTTTATCGGAAGTTCATTAGCCGGAAAATTAGCGCATGACCCTGATAATTATGTGGTAATTGTAGATAACCTTCGCACAGGTTCAATTAAAAAATTACCCGATTCCCCTTACCGCAATGTTCGTTTCATAAAATGCGATGTCAATAATTTTGAAGACATCTCCAGTGTTTTTTATGCTTACACATTTGATTATGTCTTTCATTATGCCGCTTTGGTTGGTGTAAAACGCACACTTTCAAATCCTGTAATGGTACTTGATGATATTACCGGAATCAAAAATATTCTCAACCTTTCTAAAAACACCGGAGTAAGGCGCGTATATTTTTCTTCGTCATCAGAGGTATATGGCGAGCCGGTTGAATTTCCGCAGAATGAAGACACAACACCTTTAAATTCGCGCCTGCCTTATGCCATAGTAAAAAACGTTGGAGAAGCTTACCTCCGCTCTTATCAGCGTGAGTTTGGACTTGAATTTACAGTTTTCAGATTTTTCAATACGTACGGTCCGAAGCAAAGCCGTGATTTTGTTATTTCAAAATTTATTTATGCAGCATTGCAGAATAATGATATCACCATTTTTGGTGAAGGAAAACAAACGCGTACCTTTTGTTTTATTGAAGATAACATTGAAGCCTGCACCAACGCTTTTTACAACAACATGTACATCAATGATGTTGTAAATATTGGGGGAACAAAAGAAGTCACCATTCTTGAACTAGCGAATATTATTATAAAAGTTACCGGCTCATCATCCAAAATTGTTCACCTTCCCGAACTTGCAGAGGGCGACATGACTCGCAGGCAGCCTGATACTTCAAAAATGCAGCAACTGCTTAAACGCAATCCATTACCTTTTGAAGATGGATTGAGAAGAGTAATTGAAGAAGGACAGTTTATTTCACTTATTTAGTTGGTTTTGTGATGCAAAATCTGCTGGAAAAAATCAACCAAAGGATTCTTTCTTTAGATATTCCTGCAAAGCCTGTTGAACTTTATGCGCCCTCTGTCTATACGTTAGCGCTCGGTGGAAAGCGCATGCGCCCGATGCTTACGCTTCTTGGATATTCACTTTACAAAAAGGATTTTGAAAAAGCTCTAAACGCTGCTGTTGCTGTTGAGGTCTTTCATAATTTCACTTTGTTGCATGATGATATAATGGATAAAGCTCCTCTGAGGCGCGGAAAGCCTACTGTTTGGAAGAAGTGGGGAAGCAACACTGCCATTCTTTCGGGTGATGCTATGTTAATAATGGCTTATGATTTATTATCGGACTTTGAGCCGGATGTTTTAAAAAAAATATTTCCTGTTTTTAATAAAACAGCTATACAGGTTTGCGAGGGACAACAGTTAGACATGGATTTTGAAAAAAAAGAAACTGTTTTTATTCCGGATTATCTGAATATGATTGAATTAAAAACAGGTGTGTTACTGGGAATGGCTTTGCAACTGGGCGCTATGATTGCCGGAGCGAAAGAAAAAGAAGCATTGCATTTATATGAATTCGGAAAAAATACCGGTGTTGCTTTTCAGTTGCAGGATGATATTTTAGATGTTTTTGGCTCATCTGAAAAATTCGGGAAACAGGTTGGGGGCGATATTATTTCAAACAAAAAAACTTTTCTTCTATTAAAAGCTTTTGAGCTGGCTGATAAAAAAACTTCAGCAAAACTTAAATCCTTTTTGACCGAAAAAAATAAGAAGCACAAAGTAGCTGGTGTAAAGGAAATTTACAATCAATTAAACGTAAAAGAAATTGCAGAAAAAGAAATGCAGAAGTTTTATAAAAAAGCACTTTCGTCAATTGACAAAGTAAACGTTGACAAAAAAAAGAAAAAAATACTGACTGATTTTGCTGAACAATTAATGCAACGACAAAATTGAAATTCAAAAAACATATTTTTATCTGCACCAATGAGCGGGCGGTTGGAGAACGTAAAAGCTGCGGTGAAAAACACGGACTTGCTTTGGTGGCAGCATTTAAAAAGTCATTGCTCGACAAAGGATTAAAAACTGAAGTGCGCGCACAACGTGCCGGTTGTCTTGATGCCTGTGAAAGCGGGCCAACGCTGGTTGTTTACCCCGAAGGAATTTATTACCGGAATGTGCAGCTTAGTGATGTGGAAGAAATAATTCAGAAACACATTATTGAAAATATTCCGGTTGAAAGAATTGTCTTAAAGGATTAATTTCTTTCAAAAATGAATACCGATATTTCAGTTTATAAAAACAACGAAGAAATTATTCGCCTCACTGCTGCGCAGGTGGAAAAGGACTTTGCAGCAAATGGAATTGAAATTTCTTTCTCAGGAAATATACTTACTGCATACGATGAATTATTTCTGCAGGTAAAGCCTGTTGTAAAAAATTTATTGGAGAAAAATCGTGGTAAATTTTCACAATTACTTTATACAATTGACTTAAGTGAAAAAAAAGCAAATGAAATTTTTGCGGACAATTCCTTTGATGAATCAGTAGAAAAAATCACTCAATTTATACTGGAACGCGAGTTGCTGAAAGTGATTACCCGCAAACATTTTTCAAAATAATTTGTTTACTTTTGTGTTAATGAAATTTACGCGCAAATACTTTTCTCTTTCCATGGCGTTGCTGATGCTGGTGATGAGTGTTGGTATTACTGCACACAAAATGGTTTGTCTGGTGAGTGGCGCTGTAACGCTTTCCTTTTTTCAAACCACTGATTGCTGCTCAACATCAAGTAATAACTCCGGTTCTGTTCAAACAAAGTGCTGTGATTTTTCAACCGATTATTTTAAACTTGACATTCAAACATTAGTCACCAACTTCAATTTTAAATTTGATTTTGTTACTTATTATTTTACGCTTCCCGTTTTATTTTTTTCTGATATAACAACGAATAAACTTTGTGAGGCAATGTATTCTCCGCCTCTGTTTACGGGTAAGAGCATTCCTATTCTCTTTTCTTCTTTTCGTATCTGATTCATTTTTTTAGTACCAAATGCAGTCTCTTCGTGCTGAAGAGTTCGTTACGCGTTTGTCTTTGTTTAACACTAAAAAAATGAAAATGAAAAACATAGTATTAAAATTATTCTTCCTCTTTATATTTTTTCCAATTTTTGGTTTTGCTCAAATGCTGAACGGAGTTGTTCTGGGTATTGACGAGCAGAAAAAAGAAACATCACTTGCATTTGCCAACGTTCATTGGCTGGGAACAAATGAAGGTTCTGTTACAGAAGTTGACGGAAAATTCACGCTCAAAATCCCGACTCAGGTTCCTGCAAAATTAGTTACAAGCTTTACCGGATATGTAAGCGATACCACGGTTGTCAGCAACAACAGCGTTGTTACAATCAAACTGAAAAGCATCATAACATTAAAAGAAGCAATGGTTCAGGAAAAACAACAAACTACGTTTCTTTCGCGGATAGACCCAATACTGACGGAGAAAATCACCAACAAAGAATTACAGAAAGCGGCTTGCTGCAACCTGTCAGAAAGTTTTACAACCAATGCATCCGTTGATGTGGTTTACACCGATGCCGTTTCAGGTGCAAAAAAAATTCAACTACTTGGATTGGATGGAATCTACACACAGATTCAGGGAGAAATGATTCCGCTCATACGCGGATTATCCTCTGCTTACGGGCTTGGTTTTGTTCCCGGAACCTGGATTGAATCAATACAGGTATCAAAAGGCACAGGCTCTGTAGTAAACGGATACGAGCAGATTGCCGGACAAATTAATCTTGAATACCTGAAACCCGATGCAGAAAAAGCAGATAAGTTTTTTGTAAATATATACGGCAGTTCAGGAGGAAGAGCAGAGGCAAACATCCACACCGGAAAAAAAATAAATGATAAATTCAGTACATTGTTATTTCTGCACGGAAATACAATTATTCGGCAAAACGATAACAACAACGATGGCTTTATGGATACTCCGTTGCAACAGCAATATAATTTTTACAACCGCTGGAAATTCCACAGCGGAAAAAGAATTGAATCGCAACTGAACATAAAAGGTGTTTATGAAAACAAAACAGGTGGACAAACTGATAAAGGATTTCAGCAAAATAACACCAACCCCACGGATGCGGTTTACCGAATAAAAATTCAAACCAAACAACTCGAGGTAAGCAACAAAACCGGTTTTATGTTTCCCGGAAACCTTGACCGCAGCTTAGGTTTAATTACTTCTGCGCGGTATCATGAAATAAATTCTTCGTTCGGATTTAAAAAGTATTCAGGAATAGAAAAAACACTTTACGCCAATCTTATTTATCAGGACAAAATTGTAAATGGTGACAACAAAATAAGAGCCGGAGCAAGTTTTATGCTCGATGATTTTATTCAGTCTTACAATGATTCACTTTTTAATCGCAGAGAAATTGTTCCCGGAGTTTTTGCCGAATACAGTTATAACAACCTGTCCACTTTTTCATTGGTTGCCGGTGTGCGTGGCGATTATCATAACCTCTACGGCTTTATGTTTAACCCGCGCATGAACATAAAAGTAAATCTTGCTAAACAAACTATTTTGCGTTTAGCAGCCGGGCGCGGTTTTCGTGTTGCAAATCCTTATGCTGAAAATGCTTCGGTGCTGGCAAGCGCACGAACAGTAATTGTAAAAGAAAACCTTCTGCCCGAAATAGCCTGGAACTATGGTCTTTCAATCAGCCAAAGTTTTTTATTGTTTGGAAAAGATG
>CAMDBK010000025.1 GCA_945889235.1 Chitinophaga pinensis | reverse complement strand
AAAATCCGTATTGATAAATATTTTTTTCATCTAGGAAGATGCGCACATTTTGTGGCGGCAGTAAAACTCCCTGTTTATTCTGACAAATAATATTATTGAAAAGAATAAGGCTTCCCGGTTTCATCACATCGATCACACGCTTCATTGGCACAGTTAATTTTTCACTGTTTGCTTTCAGTGTATCAATAGTTGTCTGATTTCCTGTTTGCATTTCGAATGAAACAACTTTCAGTTTTTCGTTAGTGCCCTTGAGTTTGGCGGTTAGTTTGCCGATTGCCATCAATGAAAACTTATCAATAGTTGAATCACTTTTTACATCACAAACCAGCACTTCGGGAAGAGGCAACGCGACAATGTTGTATTTTTTATTTAGTGCTAACTGTGATTTACCGTTTGGCAATAATTCAAACACCGAAAGAATTGCCTCGTGCCCGCTGCCGGAGGTAACACGCACATTGTAGCAACTGTCTTTTTGTGCAATAGTTGCACCCGGAATTTCCACTTTTGCAATTTTGCCTTCACATTCTGTCCTGATGCAAATTTTGTTGTCAACTCCAATCCACAATACATTAGTTGAAGGAGAAATAATAAAATTGGTTTTTGATTTTACTACTTTGAATATGGCAATAGAATCCTGGCCTAATGCAAAGGAACAGCTTGAAATTGCTATGTAAATAGACAGAATTATTTTACTCATATATGATACCACGATTTACTAAAACTCTATATTCTTTCTTATAAGATTTTAATTCTCCAGTTGGTAATTTTACGTTGTAAGTTATAATAATTTTTTCAGGACATTTAATAAAAGCATTATCTGAAGAGTAGCTGCAATTCAAATGGATATTGAGGCATCCATCTTTTTTATCAGTAAATTCAATAGGTGTGTTTTGAGGTTCAATGAAATAAATTTCAACATCATTCCCTTCTGATAAACAGTCATAGTTTGAATAGCCACCAAATAAGGTGTCAATTTTAACAATAACAGGTTTTTGAACTTTAATTATTGTTGGTTCTTGCGCATATATGTTCCCACTACAGAGCAATAAAAATAAAACAAGAGTTTTTTTAAAAGACATAAACAAAACTCAAATTTCCATAAAAGTTTTCACTTCATCAATGTCATTAAATTTCTTTTCTAAAACATCCATTTTAAATTTGCAGGAAGAACCAATCTTTCCAAGTGCTGCAAAATCTTCTGGCTTAAACACTGCAATTTTATTGTCTTTTGTAACACCAAGCAACAGGTTTTCCGATTGCGGATTAAACTGGAAACGACTGTAGTCATAATTAGTAAGCGAGTAGGCAGCATTCTTTCCTTTTTCTACAAGGTAAAGCGTGTTGAACGAAAGTGCGTTGTTGTTGTTGTCAGTGAACGTTGCAGAAACCATTAGCCCTTTAGGCATGTTCTGCGGACAATCCGAATTCCAGATGCCGAAACTACTTACCATAAATGAGCGGTAGATAATATCGGTTGTAGCATTTGTGGCAACCTGCTGCGCAGATTGCGATGCCATTCTTTGTTGTATCTCGGCAAGCTGTGCAAGGCGTTCAGCATTAAGTCTTGCATATTCTGCTTCTAATTCTTTTTGTTTTTTCGCTTCATCTTCTTTGCGTTTTTTCAGAGTTTTTTCATATTCCGCAAACTTGCGTTCGTAAATCTCTTTTGCTTTCGGAAAATCTTTTTCGGTAACAACAGGACGGGTTAAAAAACTGTATTCATCTTTTCCTTTTGTAAATGTAAGAATATACGTTCCATTCTCTTTGCCCTTCTTTACTGATGCAGCATCCCAGGTTATTTTTGACAGTTCAGATTTATAGGTTTTATCGTTTTTATCAATCTCAAAAAGTAAATTTTTATAGAGAGCAAGCTCTGGAAACTCTTTTTCGTTGACTTGTATTTTTAAATTTTGAGTGCCGTCAGCAGCTTTCACCGGTTCCACAGGTTTTTGCTGAACAAGTTGTTCTGTTTTTGCTTTTGCATTTTCAATTTCTTTCGCGAGCTTTTCTATTTTTTTATTCTCCGGAAGTTGAACTGAATCTCCCTGCACCTCTGCTAAACGTGGTGCAGCAATTCTTCCCGCAGTATCTTTTTCAATAAAACTCCAGTCCCCGCTTTTGTCATCCAGTTTGTAAATGTTGAAACGTTCGCCTTCCCATTTTGAAGCCAGTAAAATATTGATGGGTGATGCATTGCTGATAAACACTTCTTCCTCATTTTGAAAGCCACTTATCTCAAACATACCGGCAGATTCAAAATGGTATTGTGTTCCTGCACTGTCATAAGTCATCGGAATGCCGGACATGAAAATATCAATCACATCATGAAACTCGCGGTATTTTATTTCTACTTTTCCGATTACGGGATTACCATTTTTATCCACAAAAGAATTGGCTGAAATTTTTATTTGCGAAGCGGATTTTGTAGTGATGATGGTATCTTTGCCTGCATCAATAAAATAAGTGTCTGCTTTAATGTCAAGTTCTGCAAACGGTGGTTTCACAGCAGACTCTGTTTCTTTTTTCAGGTTATTGGTAAGCAATAATGTTGCCACCACCACTGCGATTACAGCAGTTCCTGCACCTGCCCAAAACTTAAACGTTTTATACAAAGGCGCGTTCATCGCTTTGTATCCCGCCATCACTTTGTCAAAGCTTTTGTGCTTCAGCGCCTGCTCGTCACTAATGTTTTTATGGTTTGTATTGAATTTTATTTTGCTCATGACTTCCGGTTATTTCGTTAATAAATTTTTCAGTTTCTGAATCACGCGGAAAGTTTTTACGCGTGCATTATTTTCTTCCATGTCCAATATCTCACTCATTTCTTTGTAAGAGCGGTCTTCAAAATACCGTTGCTCAATCAACTCCAGTTCATCTTCCGATAAATCTTTCATTGCTTTTTTTAAGTTTTCTATTCGTTCTTCCAGGTTTTCTTCTCCTGCATCTTCAGCAATCTGTGCAAGGTTTTCCAATGGCACATTCACCACTTTCTGAACTTTATTTTTCCTGAAAAGAGAATTCAATTCATTTTGTGCTACACGAAAAAGCCATGCAGAAAAAGGAACGCCACGGAACTGGTATTTACTCAAACCGAATAATGCTTTGGAGAAGACTATAGAGGTTACATCTGCGGCTGTCTCTTCATCTTCCACTCGCTGAAAAACATAGCGAAAAATACGCAGATAGTATTTATCGTAAAGCACACCAAATGCCTGTGGATTATCAATTGCGACTTTTATCTGGAGCACTTCTTCATCAAGCTGCGCTTTGTTTTGGTGATGTTTCCCCTGTTCTTGAGGTGATTGGCTTGCTTCTGCATTCATAGCTTCTCGGTTTTGTAATGTATAATGCAAGGTTAAGCGATTCGTTACAAAAAAATTCAAAAAAAAACTCCATCCCTGACTTTTGTCAATCTTTACTTCTATGTAAACGATAATTCTTAAACTTGCACACTATGAATAATAATTCAGCGAATGGAAACAATAAAATTGCAAGAAATTTTTGACGCCAAAATTGAAAAAGGCGACACGATAGAACCAAAAGACTGGATGCCGGAGAATTACCGGAAAACACTTATCCGTCAGATTTCACAGCATGCACATTCCGAAATTGTGGGCATGTTACCCGAAGGAAATTGGATTACCCGCGCCCCAAGTCTGCGAAGGAAAATGGTTTTGTTAGCCAAAGTTCAGGATGAAGGCGGACACGGACTTTACCTTTACAGCGCTGCCGAAACAATGGGAATAAGTCGCGATGAAATGATTGACCAACTGCACAGCGGCAAAGCAAAATATTCCAGCATTTTTAATTATCCCACCTTATCATGGGCTGATATTGGAGCAATCGGTTGGCTCGTTGATGGCGCAGCAATCATGAATCAGGTGATGTTGCAACGTACTTCGTATGGTCCTTATGCGCGTGCAATGGTGCGCATTTGTAAAGAAGAAAGTTTTCACCAGCGCCAAGGCTATGAAATAATGACAGTGCTTGCCAAAGGAACTCCTGAACAAAAAGAATTGGCGCAGGACGCTCTCAACCGCTTTTGGTGGCCATCACTGATGATGTTAGGTCCTACTGACAAAGAATCTCCAAACACCGAACAATCCGTAAAATGGAAAATAAAACGCGAAACCAATGATGAAGTGCGTCAGAAATTTGTGGACAGAACAGTGCCGCAGGCAGATATTCTTGGTTTAAAAATCCCTGACAAAGATTTGAAATGGAACGAAGCAAAAAACGGTTATGATTTTGGTGAAGCAAATTGGGAAGAATTTTTTAACGTGGTAAAAGGCAACGGACCATGTAACAAGGAACGCCTTTCAGCACGGGTAAAAGCGCATGAAAATGGTGCTTGGGTGCGCGAAGCAGCAGCAGCTTATGCAGCGAGGGAAAGTAAAAGAGGTAATAATGGTAATTAGGTAATTTTAGCCAATATGCCTACAACCAATTACCCAACTACCTGAATTACCCAATCACCAATTAGAATGGACAACTACAAAGGAGGATTTGAAGACTTAGAAGTCTGGAAAGAAGCAATAGATTACAGAAAATATATTTCGTCAATCATAAAAAAATTTCCAGTAGAAGAAAAGTATAAATTGGTTGACCAGTTATCACGTTCAGCAAGGTCTGTTCATGCTAATATAGCAGAAGGTTATGGGAGGTTTCACTATCAGGAAAATATTCAGTTTTGCAGACAGGCAAGAGGCTCATTGATGGAAACTTTAGACCATAGTATTTGTGCAAATGATGAAGGATATATTGATGAAGAAACACTTAATAGAATTCGTGAACATTATTCGTTAGTTTTGAGATTGCTGAATGGTTACATTACATTTTTAACAAATAAAAAGAAAGAATCATAAATAAATATTAAAGTAATATGCAGTAATCGTGGTTATTAATTACTGAATTACCCAATTACCTGAATTACCCAATTACCTAAATTACCAACATGACAAAAGAAAATCAAGGAATTCTCTGGGAAGTATTTGTGCAAACCAAACCCGGCTTGCCGCACAAACACTGTGGCAGCGTTCACGCACCCGATAAAGAAATGGCAATCCAAAACGCACGCGATGTTTATACCAGGCGCAGTGAAGGAACAAGCATTTGGGTTGTTCCGGCAGAAGCTATAACTGCTTCTTCGCCTGAAGACATGGGTTCTTTCTTTGAACCTGCAAACGATAAAGTTTATCGTCATCCCACATTTTATCATGTTCCTGAGGGAGTAAAATACCTGTAAATGAGTCAATGGGTAATTAGGTAATTGTGGTAATTAGTTAGCAGCCCTTTTTCAATTACCTTAACTACCTAATTACCTTAATTACCCCAATCACCAATTACCCAACAACAATGGAAAAACAATTATTCAATTATTTACTTCGTCTTGCCGACAGCAGTTTAATTCTCGGGCATCGTTTATCAGAATGGTGCGGACACGGACCTGTGCTGGAAGAAGATATTGCCTTAACTAACATTGCACTTGACTTTGTCGGGCGAACCAATTCATTATATGAATATGCTGGAAAGGTTGAAGGCAAAGGAAGAACGGAAGATGACTTGGCTTATTTGCGAACTGAACGCGAGTTTTTTAACAACCTGTTATCAGAACAACCTAATGGTGATTATGCACAGACAATACTGAGACAATATTTAACGGATGCATTTGAAATTCATTTTTACGAAGCACTCACAAAAAGTAAAGATGAAACACTTGCAGGAATTGCTGCAAAATCATTGAAAGAAATACAATACCACCTGCGCCACAGCAGCAGCTGGATGCTTCGCCTTGGTGATGGAACGAAGGAAAGTAATACACGACTGCAAAATTCGTTGAACGAAATTTACCGCTTTACCGGAAGTCTTTTTGAAACGGATGAAAATGATTCTGTTTTGATAGCGGGAGGTATTGTTCCTGAACTTACCGGAATTCAACAGCAGTGGCAGAAAGATGTAGATACTATGCTTGAAAAAGCCATGTTGAATAAACCTGAAAATGTTTGGATGCAAAAAGGATGTTTGCAAGGAAAACACACTGAAAATCTCGGCTACATTCTGGCAGAAATGCAATCGCTGCATCGTGCTTATCCCGGAGTAAATTGGTAATTTTACCGGATGCAAAAAATTGAATTAAAGTCGCACTATGATGTTGTTGTTATTGGTGCCGGAATGGGTGGACTTACATCAGCAGCGCTGTTAAGCAAGGCTGGCTTTTCAGTTTGCGTGTTGGAAATGGCTGACCATCCGGGTGGTTATCTTGCCGGTTTCCGGAGAAAAGATTTTCGTTTTGACACTGCTATTCACTGGCTCAACCAATGCGGACCGGAAGGTTTGGTGAGCAAAGTTTTTGATATTCTCGGCACTGATTATCCGCGCCCTGTGGCGCAAAAACGCATCCGCAGAGTTAAAGGTCATGGCTTTGATTACACGCTTACCAATAATCCCGATGAGTGGAAAAATGAGTTGATTGCAAAATTCCCAAATGATAAAAACGGAATTGAACGATTTTTCAAAGCGGCAAAAAAAATCGGAAAATCATTTGACAATTTCAGCAACGTGTTTCGTTCCGAAGAAACAATGACCTTCTTCGAATCAATGCGTTTCAAATTCAAGCTGCTGAATTTTGCACTTCCGTTTATCCCTTTCATCCGTTTCAGTGGTGAAAAAGGAATGAAAAAAGGGCTGAGTAAATATTTCAAAGACCCGAAACTTCAGGAAATATTTTGTTCGGAATCTGAGTTGTTGTCTTGTCTGGTTCCTATTGGATGGGCCTATTACGGTGATTACCAAAGCCCACCCCAGGGCGGAAGTCAGGTGTTTCCTGAATGGCTTGAATATGTTCTCAATTATTTCGGAAATGAAATTTATTACCGTAGTAAAGTCAACAAAATTTTGGTGGAAGGAAATAAAGCAAAGGGCGTAAATTTTGAATGCCGCGGCAAGGAATATACTGTGAATAGCAACTATGTTTTGGCGGCTTCTGACATTGAAACACTGTATGAAAAAATGTTGCCTGCAAGCAGTGTTCCCGAAAAAATGAAAACGAAATTGCGGCAAGCAAAATTGTATAGTTCTTCGGTTACAGTTTCCATTGCATTGGATTGTCCGGCTGAGGATTTAGGCTTCAATGAAGAGATGATCTACATTTCATTGGAAGGCGAGCGTGGCGAGCATGGCAGTGGTGATCCTGAAAAGTGCGGTATCAGTATTCTTGCGCCTTCGCAGCGCGATAAATCAATGGCACCGGAAGGCAAAGGCACGCTTACGTTATACATTGAAGCTGCAATGGATTACATGAATAACTGGCGCACAGAAAAAGATGAAAAAGGAAATTTTATCCGCGGTGAAGAATATGTGAAATTGAAAAATGAAGTGGCAGAAAAATTAATAAAACGAGTTGAAAGTAAATTGGGAATTGAGTTGCGAAAACACATTTTATTTTATGAAGTTGCCACACCAGTAACGCATCACCGTTATACCGGAAATAAGAACGGAACGATGATGGGCGCTCGTCCCGGCCGTGAAAATATGCAGGCAAAAGTGGCGCATTATCAAACGCCTGTTGAGAACCTTATTTTGAGCGGACACTGGGCAGAACTTGGTGGTGGAGTTCCTATTGCAGTGCGCTCAGGTGCAAATGCCGCTTTGCTTGTTTTGCGAAAAGAAAACAAAGCCGCTTTTAAATTGTTGGCTAAGTATATGGATAGTGAAATCGGTATTGATGAAATCCGCCAGTCAGGAGTTTTTAAATCGTATGATAATTCGTGGAAACAAAAACTAACACCAGCTGAAAAGTTGACTGCGAGAGCCAATGCAGAAGAAAAATAAAAAAAGCTTGCTACTAATTACACGAATTTGCACAAATTTAATTAGTGTTAATTAGTGAAATTTGTGGCTATAAAAAATGACAACTAAAGAAGTCAAAACATTATTATCTCAAATTCCTGACCCCGAAATTCCTGTTATCACAATTGAGGAATTGGGGATTTTGCGTGATGTAAGTTTTGAGAATGACGAGTGTGTTGTAACCATCACACCAACATATTCAGGCTGCCCTGCCATGAAAGCAATTGAGCAGGATATTACTGCGTTGTTGAAAGAAAATGGAATTGAAAAAGTAAAAGTAAAATCTGTTTTTTCTCCAGCATGGACAACCGATTGGCTGACTGAAGTTGCAAAAGAGAAACTGAGAAAATACGGTATTTCACCACCCGCAAAAACAAGTTCTGATAAATCAATTTTAACCGGAATTCAAAAAGTAGTGAAGTGTCCGCTCTGCAATTCAGAAAACACGGAATTAGTGAGCCAGTTTGGTTCTACAGCCTGCAAAGCTTTGTATAAATGCAAGGATTGCTTAGAGCCTTTTGACCTTTTTAAGTGTCATTAAAGAACAGTTCATTTTTCCTACATTTGAAACCTTATCAAATGAATTATGGAAACCATCATTTTTGAAATACAGGATTCGGTTGCAAAAATCACGCTCAACCGTCCTGATGTATTGAACAGTTTCAACCGCCAGATGGCAAAGGAATTTCAGGCGGCATTGGATACTTGCGCAACCGATAAAAACATTCGTGCGGTTTATCTCACCGGCTCTGGCCGTGCTTTTTGTGCAGGACAGGATTTGGCGGAAGCTATTGAAATGGGAAAAACCAGTAATCGAAATCTTGGTGATTCGGTGGAAGAAGTTTACAATCCTATCATTCGTAAAATGCGCAATCTTGAAAAACCTGTGATTTGTGCGGTGAACGGAGTAGCTGCAGGAGCGGGTGCAAGTCTAGCCTTTGCGTGTGATGTTACCTATGCGGCTGCATCGTCTTCATTTTTGCAGGCATTCAGTAAAATTGGTTTGGTCCCCGACAGTGGTGGAAGTTTTTTTCTTCCGCGTTTAGTGGGTTTTCAAAAAGCTTCAGCATTGATGATGCTGGCAGAAAAAGTTCCTGCCGAGCAGGCTTTGCAAATGGGAATGATTTACAAAGTTTGTGCAGATGATAAACTTGCAGAGGAATCATTTGCCGCTGCAAAAACGCTGGCAGCAATGCCTACAAAAGCATTGGCATACATAAAGCAGATGCTGAATAAATCCATGTCAAACGATTTGGATGCACAACTTGACTTAGAGCGCGATTTGCAAACTGCAGCAGGAAAAACAACTGATTATAAAGAAGGAGTGAATGCTTTTTTGGAGAAAAGAAAACCTGTTTTTAAAGGAGAATGATTAAAATTGGAATCATAGGTTCAGGAGCAATGGGTATCGGAATTGCACAGGTGGCAGCAACTGCCGGACATGCTGTTATTATTTATGACACCAATAAATCAGCACTGGAAAAAGCAAAAACGGGACTTTACTCAACACTGAAAAAATTAGTAGAGAAGGAGAAAATATCTGAACAGAAAGCAACTGAAATTTCTTTGCTGATAACTTATGCTGCGGATTTAAAATCTTTTTCTGATTGCAGTTTAATCATTGAAGCAGCGATTGAAAATTTAGAAGTGAAACAGAAAATATTTTCTGAGCTGGAAAATATTGTTTCTGATAATTGTGTGCTGGCTTCCAATACCTCATCACTATCAATTACTTCAATTGCATCTGCGTGTAAAAACACAAACCGTGTTTTGGGCATTCACTTCTTTAATCCTGCACCACTCATGCCTTTAGTGGAGATCATACCTGGGATTTCTACCGACATTAATGTAACTGAAACTTCAAGAAAACTAATTGACAGTTGGGGGAAAATTACTGTGCTTGCAAAAGACACCCCAGGGTTTATTGTCAACCGTGTGGCGCGTTCTTACTACGGAGAATCCATCCGTGTTTACGAAGAAGGCATGGCAGATTTTGCCACCATTGACTGGGCTTTGCGAGAGTTTGGCTGTTTTAAAATGGGGCCGTTTGAATTGATGGATTTTATCGGCAATGACATCAATTACAAAGTAACTGAAACTGTTTGGGAGCAGTTTTTTTACGAGTCGAAATTCAAACCTTCGTTCACTCAAAAAAGATTATTTGAAGCAAAATATTTTGGTAAAAAATCAGGTAAAGGTTATTATGATTATTCTGAAGGTGCCATAAAACCTGAGCCGCAGAAAAACGAAGAACTTGGAAAACAGATTTTTAATCGTGTTATTTCTATGCTGATTAATGAAGCTATTGACGCACTTTATCTTAATGTAGCTACAAAAGAAGATTTAGATTTGGCAATGACAAAAGGGGTGAATTATCCAAAAGGTTTATTGAAATGGGGAGATGAAATTGGTTTGCTGAACATCTTGAAAACATTGACAGACTTGCAGGAAGAATATGGTGAAGATCGTTACCGGCCAAGTGTGCTTATGAAAAAAATGGTGAAAGAAAACAAGAAATTTTATTCCTGATGGCAAGAAAAATTATTTACAGAGCTTACTTCAAATCGCCTCTGGGATTGCTTTCCATTACAGCAAATGAGGCTGCAATCACAGGACTTTCTTTTGTGAAAAGTAAAAAAGCAAAAGAGAAAAAGAACGAAGTAATTAAAGACTGCCTTAAGCAATTATTGGAATATTTTAAGCGTGAGCGGTATGATTTTAATCTTATTCTTGAACAGACAGGTACTGAGTTACAGCAGCGTGTGTGGAGCGAACTTCAGAAAATTCCTTATGGTATGACTATGTCGTATCTCAACATGGCAAAGAAGATTAAGAACAGAACTTTATCGCGTCCGGTGGGAAATGCTTCGGGACAAAACAATATTCCAATCATTGTTCCTTGTCATCGTTTGGTTGGCAGCAATGGTGATTTAACAGGCTATTCAGGAGGAATTGAAAAGAAAAAATGGTTGCTTGAATTTGAAAATGAAACCGTAGAACCAAAATTATTTAGTTTTAAAGACGATGGAAAAAAGCCTCGCACAAAGCGTAGTAAATAAAATGTTTGATGATGATATGTTCAGCCAATGGCTGGGCATTGAGCGTGTTCTGATTGAGCAGGGACATTGTATTCTGCGCATGAAAATCCGCAACGAAATGCTGAATGGTTTTGGAATTGCACACGGAGGAATTGCGTTTTCATTTGCAGACAGTGCGCTTGCTTTTGCTTCTAATTCCTATGGCAAGTTGAGTGTTGCTTTAGATTGTTCCATCTCATTTCCTGTTGCTGTTAAGGAAGGTGATGTGTTGACATGCGAAGCAAAAGAATTGTCTTTGACCAACAAAACCGGAACGTATTTAATTGAAGTTAAAAATCAGAAAAATGAAAATGTTGCTTTTTTCAAAGGTACAGTTTATAGAACTAGTAAAGAGTGGTTTCCAAAAGAGAAATAAATTATGAGTATTGAGGAAAAATTTAAAAATATTATTACTAACGGATATCATTTTTCGGGATCAAATATTGTTTTAGGTGCAGCCGTTTTAGATAAAAAACCGCTTGAGAACACGCAGGTAAAACTTCCGCTTTCTACAGTAAACAGGCATGGTTTGATAGCAGGTGCAACCGGAACAGGAAAAACAAAAACGCTGCAATACTTTGCCGAGAGTTTATCTGAAAATGGAGTGGGTGTTTTGATGATGGATGTAAAAGGTGATGTGAGCGGACTTGCAAAAGCGGGCTCTGAAAATCCAAAAATAACAGAGCGCCATCGTTTAATCGGTAAAGAATGGAAACCACAAAACTTTCCGGTTGAGTTGCTGACTATTTCTGATGAAAAAGGCGCAAGAATGAGAGCGACAGTTTCGGAATTTGGACCGGTCTTGTTTTCAAAAATGCTGGAGTTAAATGATAATCAGGCTGGAGTTGTTTCGCTGATTTTTAAATATTGTGATGATAAACAATTGCCTCTACTTGACATCAAAGATTTTCGCAAAGTGCTGCAACACCTGACCACTGATGGCAAAGATGAGATAAAAGATTATGGGCTAATCAGCACTGCATCAGCCGGAGTAATTATGCGCAAGCTGGTTGAACTGGAAGAGCAAGGCGCAGAAAAATTCTTTGGTGAAGTTTCTTTTGAGGTGGAAGACCTAATCCGTAAAACCCCGGATGGCAAAGGATACATCAATATTATCCGCCTCTGCGATATTCAAAGCAAGCCGAAATTATTTTCAACTTTTATGTTGTGTCTGCTTGCTGAGGTGTATGAGAAATTTCCTGAGAGCGGAGATAAAGGATTGCCGAAACTGGTTATATTTATTGACGAAGCACACTTGATTTTTCGTGAAGCATCAAAGGCTTTGCTCGAACAGATTGAAACAATTATAAAATTGATTCGCTCAAAAGGAGTTGGAATTTATTTCTGCACACAATCACCTGATGATATTCCTGAAGAAATTCTTGGACAACTGGGTTTGAAGATACAGCATGCGTTGCGGGCTTTTACTGCTAAGGACAGAAAGGCAATAAATCTTGTTGCACAGAATTATCCGCTCACTGAGTTTTACAAAGTGGATACATTGTTAACCGAACTAGGAATTGGTGAAGCTTTGGTAACCGTGTTGGGCGAAAACGGTGCGCCAACACCACTTGCTCATACGCTGATGTGTGCACCTTCATCTCGTATGGATATACTTACAACTGCTGAGCAGGATGAACTAATTCAGCGCTCAGAAATTGCTGCGATATACAACCAGACAGTTGACAGAGTGAGCGCATATGAAATGCTGAGTAATAAAATTCAACAACAAACGGAACCTGAAATTATCGAACAACCAAAACAAGTTCAACAACCTGTTCAGCGCACATCAGCGAAGCAAGAAAAATCAATGATAGAGCAGATTTCTTCCAATCCATTAGCGAAAACTCTTTTTCGCGAAGTTACCCGCGGATTGCTTGGAGTGTTGATTGGGAAACCTCAAAGAAGATCAAGTAGAAATAGTTTTTTCTAAATTCATGAGCCACTAATTTTACGAATTTACACGAATGAAAATTAAAATAATTTAGAGATAATTAGTGAAATTAGTGGCAAATAAAAACATATGAAAACAGCATATATAGTAGACGGAATAAGAACGCCAATAGGAAATTTTGGAGGCAGTTTGGCAACTGTTCGCCCTGATGATTTAGCAGCAATTGTTCTGAAAGAGTTGATGAAAAGAAATTCTTCCGTTGACCCAAAAGAAATTGCAGATGTGATCTTAGGTTGTGCAAATCAGGCGGGTGAAGATAACCGTAATGTAGCGCGGATGTCTTTGCTGCTGGCTGGTTTTCCTGTTACTGTTCCCGGTGAAACGGTGAACCGTTTATGTGCCTCAGGATTGTCGGCAGCGATTTCAGCGGCACGCGCTATTATGGTTGGTGATGCAGATTTAATTATTGCAGGAGGAGTTGAAAACATGACACGCGGACCTTGGGTAATTTCAAAAGCATCGACTCCATTCGGGCGTGATGCACAAATGTTTGACAGCAGTTTCGGGTGGCGCTTTGTGAACCCGAAAATGAAAGAACAATATGGTGTTGACGCAATGGGTGAAACCGCAGAAAATCTGAACGACATTCACAAAATTTCACGTGAAGATCAGGATAAGTTCTCATTGCGTTCACAACAGAAAGCTGCAGCAGCGCAACAGAACGGAAGACTGGCAAAAGAAATAGTTGCTGTTGAAATTCAGCAGAAAAAAGAAACGATAAAGTTTGAAAAAGATGAGTTTGTAAAACCTGCAACTACATTGGAAATTCTTGCAAAATTAAAACCCTCTTTCAGAAAAGATGGTTCAGTAACTGCCGGAAATGCTTCAGGGTTGAATGATGGAGCTGCAGCAATTTTGCTGGCATCAGAAGATGCAATCAAAAAATATAATCTTCAACCAAAAGCAAGAATAGTTTCCAGCGCAGTGGTTGGTGTTGAGCCGCGCATCATGGGAATTGGACCTGTACAGGCTGCAAACAATGCATTGAAAAAAACAGGATTGAAAATGAGTGATATGGATGTGATTGAGTTGAATGAAGCCTTTGCTGCACAGTCGCTGGCATGTACACGCTCATGGGGATTGGAAGATGATGATGCACGTTTAAATCCGAATGGCGGAGCCATTGCAATCGGTCACCCGCTGGGAATGACTGGCGCAAGGATTTTAAATTCTGCTGCATTAGAGTTAAAATTGACAAACAAAAAATATGCGTTGGTTACCATGTGCATAGGAGTGGGGCAGGGCTACGCAGTAATTATAGAAAAAGCATAAACAAACCACTAATTACACTAATTTGCACTAATTAATTCGTGATAATTCATGAAATTCGTGGCAAAATAATATATGCAATTTCACCTCCAATTCGAAAATGATTTAACGCTGACAGAAGAAAGATTTGTTGAGTATAAAATCATAATTCATCCGGACGAAAAACTTGAAGAAATGAGCCAACAAATTTCACTTGCGTCATTTCAGATAGATAGTGAACGAGAAAGTATTTTGGTTAAAAATCTTGACAAGTTTTCTTCAACGCTTACACCTTTTAAAATTCCGGCCGGAAGTTCCGGGTTCTCTGTATCCGTTGCTGCGCTTCATACTCAATTGAATATTGTTTTAAAAATTGATGTGCATGTTCCAAAAAAATATCTGACAAAAACGTTTGTCACTCGCATGGATAAAAATTACAATGCTGACTTTCCTGTTGAGAAATTAGTGCTTCTGAAACGTAATCCTGAAAATGCTTTTGAGATCTGTAAAGAATTTTATTTTTTCTAAAATCTGATGGCAAATATTTTTGAGTTCAATGGCTTTCGTCCGGTGGTGCATGAGAGTTCATACATTCATCCAAATGCAACGGTAACGGGTAATGTAATCATTGGTAAAAATGTTTACATCGGTCCTTCGGCTGCAATACGTGGCGACTGGGGACAGATTGTGATTGAAGATGGCTGCAATGTTCAGGAGAACTGCACGGTTCATATGTTTCCCGGTGTTACGGTTTTATTAAAGGAAGGTGCTCACATCGGACATGGTGCAATTGTGCATGGCGGAACAATCGGAAAAAATGTTTTGGTAGGAATGAATGCAGTAGTGATGGATAATGTTATTGTTGGTGATAATTCAATTATTGGTGCGCTTTGTTTTGTGCCGGAGGGAATGATAATTCCCGAACGAAAAGTAGTGGTTGGAAATCCGGCAAAAATTGTAAAAGATGTTTCGGATGAAATGCTGGAATGGAAAAAAGGCGGAACAGAATTGTATCAAAAACTGCCGGCTGAATTGTATGCAACACTGAAGCCCTGTGAGCCTTTACGAGAGATTGAATTCAACCGCCCGACACAAAATGGAGATTATAAAACCTGGAAACAAACTAAAGACTGAACTTGACTAAACTTTCCGAAAGTTCTAAACTTTCGGAAAGTTAAAATGAAATAATGTTTTTCTATCTCTCGAAAATTTTAGCATTTTTTGTTTCTCCGTTTTCATGGATTGTGTTTTTTCTTTTGCTTGGGATTTTTTCAAAAGATGCACGCAGAAAAAAACGCTCGTTAATTACTTCTGTAGTTCTGCTTTTATTTTTTTCCAATTCTTTTATTCTTGATGAATTTATTCACGCATGGGAAACTGAAGTGGTGAAATACGATGAAGAAAAACCGCACGACATCGGCATTGTGCTGGGCGGTGGCGTTACTTATGATGCCATCAGCAGGCGCGTGAAATACGGTAATAATATGCAACGCTACACGGATGCAATTGATTTATACAAACGCGGAATTATCAAAAAGATTTTGGTTTCCAGCGGCTCAGGAAGCATGGTGTATGACTGGAAAGAAGCCGACTGGATTCAAAAAATGTATGTGCAGTTTGGAGTTCCTGCAGAAGATGTGTGGGTTGAAAACCGCTCACGCAATACTTTTGAAAATGCACAGTTCAGCAAACAAATGCTGGACAGTTTAAATTTTCAGGGCATAGCATACCTGATTACTTCGGCAACGCACATGCGCAGAGCAATGGGTTGTTTTAATAAGGCAGGAATAATAGCCGACCCTTACAGCGTTAATAAAATGACTGGCAAGCGCTTGTTTTATCCCGACCATCTTTTTATTCCCAGTGCCTATGTTCTTGCGAAATGGGAAAATTTAATCCATGAATGGATTGGGTGCGTTGCTTATAAGGTGACGGGGAAGATGTGATTATTTGCAATTCTTGCTTATTTCTTCATACGCTTTACTATATCCAAGTTCTCCTGCTTTACTCAAATCAAGACATCCAGCTTCCTTATTTCCGATCTCTATGTTTAATATTCCTCTATTGAAATATGTCATTTTTTGTTTGTTGTTTAATTCAATTGAATTATTATAGGCAATCAGCGCCTCTTTAGTATCGCCTAATTTATATAATGAGTAACCTAGATAATGATAAACGTCATAATAAAAAAGATTATAACCATAGTAATTTTTATGGTAATTATTTTTACATATTTCAATTGATTTATTGCAATCTATAATAGCTCCTCTATAGTCCGACATCATATTCTTACATTTTCCTCGTTCAAATAAATTATAGGCTATTTCTGAATTTAAAGAAGAGAGGTTAATAGTATCTTGCGGTTTATTTTCTATTTTTTTCTTTTCACTTTCTTTTAAATCTATCCAGGAGGTATAGTCTTTTATTGCGTCACTATAGTTTTGTAAGCGATAATATAAATTTGCCCTAATGATGAACCCATAATAGTCATGCAAATCATAAATCAATAAATTAATATATTGCATTGCTGCATCTATGGCTTCGACTGCAATACAAGAATCTATTGTCGCATAATAATAAGACTTTTGCTCTGACTCATTTTCAAATTTTCGATTTGTAGGAGTTATATTCTGATTTGATCTGTTTTGCTCTTCATCTTCCCCTAATTTAATTTCATTATTGTTAAAATCTATGGAAACAGAACCAAATTTTGATAAAGCAGATTGTCCAAGAAGTAAAGGCGCTGAGAGTGAGTGAACAATAGAGGCTTCGATATTATATAGTGTTTTATTACCAATTTCAAATTTCCGAATTAATAATTTAGTTCCTTCTGCTAAATCTCCATTTGCAATACGATAATATTCGGTTCCAGTTAAATCTTTCTCTTCAATGTAACCATTTTTGAGCATGAATAAAGCTTCGCTAAGAGATATTATAACATCACTTGCCCCGGTATCAAAAACAAAACTTAAGGATAACCCATTAACTTTACAAGGAATGTAATAAACACCATCTTTCTTTTGCATTTTAACAATGGTTTGCCCATTGGTTAAATGAAAAGAAAACATCAAGATAACAAGAAAATATAAATGTTTCATCTTGTTAGTTTAGTGAGGCTAACTGCTCTTCTAATTCTTTAATTATTGCTTCAGCATCAGAAAATTTTTTTCTTTCCAGTTCAATTATTTCAGGCTTTGCATTATTGATGAATTTCTCATTCTGTAATTTTTTCTGAACTGATTGTAGGAACCCTTTGTTGTAATCTAATTCTTTTTTCAGGCGCTCTTTTTCTTCGCTCAAATTAACAGGTTGAAGAGGAACCATATGAAACTTAAACTCTCCAACCATTATAATAAGAGCATTATCACTCACAGGGTTTAAATGATAATCTTTGCTGAATGCAATATTTGAATTAATAAATTTCATTACCGTAGAACTTAGGTAAGGCCCAATTGGAGAACTATTAGGTGAATGGAAATCAAGAATTTCTTTTGGACTTATATTTTTCTTATTTCTAAGTGCCCTAAAGCTGACAATGATTTCTTTCATTGTGTCGATATTAACTAATAGTTGACGGTCTATTTCATTTGGTTTGGGCCAGATTGAAACAACAATGCAATCTTTTTCTTCTCTATTGTTTATTAAATGCCATAGTTCTTCTGAAATGAAAGGCATAAAGGGGTGAAGAATTTGTAGAAGTTTTTCAAAGAAATTTATTGTTGCTTCGTATGTTGTCTTATCAATGGGTAGAGATTTTCCATTTACAAACTTTGGTTTTATCATTTCAAGATACCAAGCACAAAAGTCATCCCATACTAACTTATATGTAGTCATTAATGCTT
>CAMDBK010000024.1 GCA_945889235.1 Chitinophaga pinensis | reverse complement strand
AGCTTTTTAAAGGGTTTGAAATGCAGAGTCCGTTATATGATTTGCTTGCAAAAACATTGTTGATTTTCGGGATGATTGTTTTAGCCTTGGCGCTGCTCAAATGCGTGTTCATGTTCTTTATGCGACAGACCATTATTGTGATGTCGCGCCATATTGAGTATGATTTGAAGAATGATATTTATGAACATTACCAGAAACTGAGCCTTGCCTTTTTCAAGCGAAACAATACAGGAGATTTAATGGCCCGCATCAGCGAAGATGTGAGCCGCTCGCGGATGTATGTGGGTCCTGCGGTTATGTATTCCATTAATCTTTTGGTGCTTGCGGTGCTGTGCATTTGGGCGATGCTGAGTGTAAATGTTGAGCTTACACTGTATGTGTTGTTGCCATTGCCTTTTCTTTCTATTGCTATCTATTATGTAAGCACCATGATTGACCGGAAAAGCGAAGAAGTACAAGCGCAACTTTCTCGGCTCTCCACGTTTGTACAAGAAACATTTTCAGGCATTCGGGTGATTAAAGCCTATACACGAGAAAAGGAAATGGAGCATGAATTCATAAAAGAAACAAACTTTTACAAAGACAAGTCGATGGAACTGGTAAGAATAAATTCATTGTTCTTTCCCATTATGCTTTTGCTTATCGGGCTAAGCACGCTGCTTACGATTTACATTGGAGGGAAACAAGTAATAGCAGGAAAAATAACTTCGGGGAACATTGCTGAGTTTATTATTTACATCAATATGCTGACCTGGCCTTTTACTGCGGTGGGTTGGGTAACTTCTATTATTCAGCGTGCGGCAGCATCACAGCGCAGGATTAATGAATTTCTTTTTCTGAAACCTGAAATTGAAAACCCAAGCACTACCGCGACAGAAATTAAAGGTGAAATAGTTTTTGATAAAGTGAATTTCATTTATCCTGATTCAGGAATTCAGGCATTGAAAAATGTTTCGTTTAAAGTAGAGCCGGGAAAATCTTTAGCTGTGATTGGAAGAACAGGCTCAGGAAAATCAACCATTGCAGCGCTAATTACACGATTGTATGATGTAAATACCGGCAACATTTTTATTGATGAAAAAAATATCAAAGACATTAATCTGCATGAATTGAGAAAGCAGACCGGTTATGTGCCGCAGGAAGTTTTTCTTTTCTCAGATAATGTACTCAACAATATCGCATTCGGAATTAAGAAGGAAAATTTTGTCGGCAATTTAAAAGAGGCTGTAGAACAAGCAGCAAAAGATGCAGCCGTGTATGATAACATCATGGATTTTCCAGCAAAGTTTGACACCATGCTGGGTGAAAGAGGCATCACACTTTCTGGAGGACAAAAACAACGGGTATCCATTGCACGCGCCATTATCCGCAACCCGCGCATATTGATTTTTGATGATTGCATGAGTGCGGTGGATACAGAAACCGAAGAAGTTATTCTCGGCAACTTGCGCAGAATTATGCAAGGGAAAACTTCTGTGATTATCAGTCACCGTGTTTCATCGGTAAAAGATGCTGACGAAATTATTGTGCTTGACAATGGCGAAATTATTGAGCGCGGAACGCACAAAAATATGCTGAATGCAAAAGGAACTTATTACGAACTTCACCAGAAACAATTGCTGGAGGAAGAGAAAACAGAAATTGCATAATCTCCTACAAAAAAAAACACCCTGAACAAAGTTCAAGGTGTTAATCTGTAGAAGTAAAATAATTTATTACTGCTCCGGTTGTTTTGTCTCCACGCGGTTTTTATACCTGTTACGGAATTTATCAACACGACCTGCTGTATCAACCAATTTCATTTTACCGGTATAGAAAGGATGAGATTTATCAGAAATCTCTAATTTCACTAATGGATACTCAACTCCATCTTCATGTTTAATGGTTTCTTTCGTTTCAACAGTTGAGCGGCAAACGAATGAATAATCAACCGACATGTCTTTAAATACAACAAGTCTGTAGTTAGCTGGGTGTAATTCTTTTTTCATTATCTTATTTTTTGGAGGCGCAAAGATAGATATTTCATATTAACTGCCAAATATTTTAAAGAGCACTCCTTAAATATTCGGTGTCTTATTCAGGAAAAAATATATTTTTGCGCCCTCAATTATCAAAACATGGCAAAAGAAAAGGAAAAAGAAGATGTAATTCTTAATGTTGAAAGCGCTTACGACAAAACCGAACAGTTTTTTGAAGACAATCAGAAAATCATTCTTGGAGTTGTAGCTGCGCTGATACTAATTATTGGCGGATATGTGGGATGGAAAAAATTCATCATTGCTCCTAAAGAAACTGAAGCAGCATCACAAATGTTCCGTGCCGAGCAGTATTTTCAGCAGGATTCTTTCCGCATAGCATTAGATGGAAAAGGTCAATATCCCGGCTTTCTTCAAATCATTGATGATTATGGAATGACCAGTTCTTCCAATCTATCGTATTATTATGCTGGCATTAGCTATTTGCACCTTGGCGAATACGAAAATGCCATTGAATATCTTGGGAAATTCAGTTCTGATGATGATGTGTTAAGCGTTATTGCAATCGGTGCAACAGGCGATGCTTATATGGAACTGGGTGAAACCGACAAAGCAATTAGTTCTTACATGGAAGCTGCTGAAGAAAAAAACAACAAATTTACTTCACCTGTTTATCTGATGAAAGCCGCACAGGCAATTGAAGGCAAAGGTGAATTTGAAAAAGCAGTTAAACTTTACGAGCGCCTGGAAAAAGAATTTCCAACGACTAATGAAGGTCGTTCTGCTGAGAAATATAAAGCAAGAGCGAAAGCATCGTTATAAGTAAGTTAAATAAGGAATTTGGCCATTAAGGTAATTAGGGAATAACCTAAGCTAAATTACCTCAATAAACCAATCAACTTAATCACCTAATTTCACTTGGCTTCTGCGCTAAAAAACTTATCCAAGCACGACAGCAGCAAAATCCCTTCTGCAAAAGGAATGCGTTTTGCTCTTATTGTTTCTGAATGGAATGATGAGATTACTTTTGCACTGCGTGACGGAGCTCTGAAAACACTTACTAAATACGGAGCAAAAGAAAAAAATATTTCTGTTCATTACGTTCCCGGAAGTTTTGAATTAACTGCAGGAGCAAAATGGCTGGCGGATAGTAAAAAGTTTGATGCTGTTATCTGCCTTGGCTGTGTGATACAAGGCGAAACGCGGCACTTTGATTTTATCTGTAACGCAGTAGCTAAGGGAGTTACCGACTTAAATATCACTTACAATATTCCATTTATTTTTGGTGTTCTTACACCCGAAAACATGCAACAGGCAAAAGCCCGTGCCGGAGGAAAACATGGTAATAAAGGCGTGGAAGCTGCGGTTACTGCAATTAAAATGGTGGCGCTAAAAAAGAGCCTCACCTAAATCCTCTCCAAAGGAGAAGACTTTTCCACAAACTTGTTTATGAGTGCTCTGTTCCCTTCTCCTTCGGAGAAGGGTTAGGGATAAGGCTTAGTATAATACCCTGAACCTTATCGTGTGGTCAATTTTTTTGAACTCACGGATAATATCTTCTTCATACGCTTTATCAATATCGGTAATCAGATAGCCGATGTTTCCTGTGGTTTTCAGGTATTGACCGAGAATATTTATTCCGTAACGTGCAAAAATGCTGTTGATTTTTGCCATAATTCCCGGAACATTTTTGTGAAGATGTAACAAACGATGCGCTTTATTTAATTCCGGCAATTGTAAATTCGGAAGGTTTACACTGGTAAAAGAATTTCCGGTATTGATGTATTTGATGATGTGTTCAGGAACGTAAGCTGCAATGTTGCGTTGTGCTTCTTCAGTGCTGCCGCCAACGTGCGGAGTTAAAATTGTGTTGGGCAGATTTCTCAGTTCAGTCATAAATTCTTCATCATTCGTTTTGGGTTCATAAGGAAAAACATCCACTCCCGCTCCTCTTATTTTTCCATTCTTCACATATTTCTCCAATGCTTTAATATCTACAATATGCCCGCGACTGAGGTTAAGAAAAATAATTCCGTCTTTCATCATTTTAAATTCTTCTTCGCCAATTAAGTTGGTGTTGGTTTCGCTACCGTCAACGTGAAGAGTTATGATGTCTGCTTTTTTCAACAATTCACGCAATGAGCCGCATTTATAGGCATTTCCGAGTGAAAGTTTTTCCATTGTATCGTAATACATCACTTGCATTCCCAGTGATTCGGCAAGCACCGAAAGTTGAGAACCGATATTTCCGTAACCGATAATTCCCAGTTTTTTTCCACGGATTTCAAAACTTCCTTTTGCTGATTTATCCCATTTCCCTTCATGCAGCATTTTTGATTTGTCGGTAATGTTGCGTTGAAGCATAATAATTTCACCAATCGCTAATTCAACCACACTGCGGGTATTGCTGTAGGGTGCATTAAAAACTGCAACACCTTTTTTAAGTGCTTCATCCAAATCAATCTGGTTGGTACCAATGCAGAAAGCGCCAATAGCCAACAACCTGTCTGCATTTTTCAGCACTTCTTTTGTAACCATAGTTTTTGAACGAATACCAAGAATGGAAACCTCTTTAATAGCCTCACTCAATTCAGCTTCATTCATTGCGCCTGTGTGTACTTCCACCTGATAGCCTTCTTCTTTGAAGATTTCAAGCGCATCGGTATGCACATTTTCAAGCAGCAAAACCTTAATTCTGTTTTTGGGATACGATATATTCATGGGCAATTTATTTACGTAAAGAAATTCATCAAAACTTGGTGTAATGTGGTCGGCACGGTCAAGGATATTTTCGCGTTCAATGTTTTCGGTATAAGCAAAAAATTTGTGCGCAAGCCCTGCTTCGCGCATCTGGTAATCACTGTAGCCATCGCCAATTACATATATTTCACCATCAAGATTTAAATCTTTTAACTGACCAATTTTTCCGTTGGGTTGAGCCAAATGATTCTCGCGGTCAAAACCTATAATATTGTCTTCTTCATCAAAGGTGAATGTGTTTGCAAATACACGCTCAGAAGGAATTTTATAAGCAGCAACAATTGGGTCAACAAACTCTTTGAAGCCGCCTGAAATGACATAAATATTTTCAGAGTTTTTGAGGAAAAAATCTTTGTTGCTTTTAATTGATTTAGAAATTTTACTCTTCAACTTCTTAACCAAAATAGCAAGGTGTTCACGCTTCGCATGAAGCAAAAGAATTCTTCTCTCCAATGATTCGGTGAACGTAATTGTGCCATCAACGCCTTGATCGGTAATGTGTCCGATTTCCTTTACAACCTTGTCTTTATCTTTATTGCCTTTGAGGGCAATGGCTGCTAATTCTTCAAAAGCTTCAACAGCAGTAAGCGTACTGTCGAAATCAAAGACATAATATTTTTGCTTGGGAACTAATTGCATAAGTGGCGCGAAAATACAAATGCAAAGAATCTTTCTCACCAGAACTTTTCCAAAGTTTTAAACTTTGGAAAAGTTTATTCAAACGATTGTTGAAAATTGAGGACTTTAATTCAAAGCTTCATCCACCACTTCTGCCAGTGGTTTTACGCCCTCAAAAAAAGATAATATTTTTTTTATTACTGCGTCTACAATCGCATCAGGACAAGAGGCTCCACTGGTAAGTGCAATACTTACTTTGTCTTTTTGCGGTAAATAATTTTGTGAGATTTTCAGTTCGTGTGTGTGAAAATTGCTGTGGCGGATTTCAGTATGCGAAAGAATTTCTTTTTCAGAACTGATAAAATAAGTAGGGAATTTTCGCTCACATAATTCAACCAGATGTGAAGTATTTGAACTGTTGTAACCGCCTACTACTATTGCTAAATCTGCATCCTGTTCAAGCAAACCGTAAGTTGCCTGTTGGTTATCGTTAGTGGCGTAACACAGTGTATCGCGGGTATCAGCAAAATGATTTTTAAGATTTGCTTCACCATATTTTTGAAGCATGCTGTTTTTAAGGTAATCTGCAATTTCCTGAGTTTCTGAAGCGAGCATGGTAGTTTGGTTTACTACTCCAATTTTCTCCAAATCAGTTGCAGGATTGAAACCTGCTGAAGCTCTGTTGCGGAAATGTTTTTCAAATTCAGAAACCGGAAGTTTTCCGAGAATAATATCACCCAGTATTTTTGTTTCATCCAGATTTTTTACAATCAATGTTGGAGCGTTAACATTGCTGTGCGAGAATGTTGCACGTGTTTCTTCGTGGTTATATTTTCCGTGAATTATGATGGTATGATTTTCCTGTCCAAGTTTTTCAGATTTCTTCCAAACGCGCTCTACAAAAGGACAAGTAGTGTTGTAGGTTTGCGGATTGATTCCTATTTCGTTTAGTTTTTTCTCTACTTCAAGCGTAGTTCCGAAAGCGGGAATAATTACAATGTCATCACTTTTTAATTCATTCCAGGGAATAAACTGATTGCCTTCGGTATCCATTATAAATTTTATTCCTCGCTGCTGCAAATCATTATTCACTTCGGGATTGTGAATCATCTGGCTGAGCAGAAAAATTCGTTTGTCAGGGTTTTCTTCCAATGCGCGGTAAGAAATTTCAATGGCGTTTTCAACTCCATAACAAAACCCGAAATGGCGTGCGATAAAAAAGCGAACCGGACCAAAATCAAGAACAGTTGGAGTAAAATCTTTTTTACGCGGGTCGCTGTCCTTGCGGTTTTCCTTTATAGCACCAATTACAGAAGAGCGGTAAAAGGCGGGGATGTTAAACTCTTTCATTCAGGGCTCAAAGTTAATTTGTTTGCCACCAATTTGCACGAATTTTCACTAATTAATTAGTGCAGATTAGAGTAATTAGTGGCTATAAAAAGAAAATAAATGCAATTGCAAACACCGCAATCATGGCAATCAGCGTCCACAGCATATCATTCTGGATGTAGATTTTGTAAGTGTTCCAGAATTTTTTCAGTTCGTTCATTTTAGTTAGTTTTCACCGCAAAGACGCAAAGGGCGCTAAGTTTTTAATATTTTACATTTCCCTTTGCGTGCTTAGCGCCTTTGCGGTTTAAGATTTTAGTTTGGAATTATTTTTATGGCGTTCAGAATCGCGCTTCGTTTTCTTATCAATATTTTTCTTCAGTTCGGTGGTTAAGTCAACTCCTGTCTGGTTGGCAATGCAAATAAGAACAAATAAAACATCGGCAAGTTCTTCACCCAGTTCGTATTTTTTATCACTTTCCTTAAAACTTTGCTCCCCGTATTTGCGTGATATGATGCGCGCTACTTCACCTACTTCTTCAGTAAGCACAGCCATATTCGTAAGTTCGTTGTAATAACGCACTCCGTTTGTTTTTATCCATTCATCAACAGTTTGCTGGGCTTGTGAGATAGTCATGTTTAATGTTTTCGCAAAAGTAAAAACTTTAATTTTGCCTTTCCATTTAATTTCCTCTATGAAAAAACTCTACACTTTCTTATTTCTTGTTTCTTGTTTCTTGCCTCTAAGCAATTACGCACAACAAATAATTTCAATTAATTTTCTGCGCGCTTTCTCAACTCAACAAATTGATTCAACATTTGCGGCAAATGGAATACCTTCATTTGCAGTGCCTATATCCTATCCGGTAGATGCTTATAAAATAACATACAACACAGTAAGCTATGACGGAACAACACCAACCATTGCAACGGGAGCATTATTAGTGCCGCAGGGAGTTCCATGCAAAATGCCACTGATAAGTTACCAGCACGGAACCACTACTTACCGTTATGGTGTTCCCTCTTATCTTTCTGGCGAAATTGTGATCGGACTTGCAGAGGCAACAGATGGTTATACCATTGCAATGCCTGATTTTCTGGGGCTTGGCGACAGTCCGGGTATTCACCCTTATATTCATGCTGCATCAGAAGCCACAGCATCCTTAGATTTGTTAAGAGCAACACGTGAAGCGCAGGATAGTCTTGACTTTAACCTAAACGGGCAATTGTTTCTTGTTGGTTATTCACAAGGTGGACACGCAACCATGGCTTTGCACCGCATGATAGAAACTGATTTTCCGGATGAATTTACAATTACTGCCTCTGCTCCTATGTCGGGGCCATACGATGTTTCAGGTGTGCAGGCCGATGTCATTGCAAATGACAGTGTTTATTCACAGCCGGGTTATTTGCCATATATCCTGCAATCTTACAACACCGTTTACAATTTATTTATTGACTATTCAGATGTTTTCCTCCCCCCTTATGATGTTACACTTCCTCCGCTGCTGGATGGCACACATGGAATGGGTGAATTAAACGCTGCTATGCCAAGCATTCCAAATCACATTATGATTCCTGAAGTGCTGGATTCATTCATCAATAATCAGGATCACTATTTCAGAGTGGCTTTGCGTGATAATGATGTGTACGACTGGACACCTGTTGCGCCTATGAAAATGTTTTACTGCGAAGCCGATGATGAAGTATATTACCTGAACGCATTTGTGGCTTACGATAAGTTTATTGAAAATGGTTCTACTTCTGTTCAGATGATGAGCGCAGGTGAAAACTTCGGGCATTTTGAATGTGCCTTTTATGCTTTGTCGGGCGGGAAGACTTGGTTTGATACGTTTAGGAATGATGGGATTATACTTAGTTTACATAGTGATACTTGTTCTGATGATGCCAATTCTGGTGCTGCTTATATTGACAGCATAATTGGTGGAACGCCACCCTATACATACTTATGGAGTAACGGGGAAATAGTTGAAGATATTTATCAAGTTTGGGGTACTCAATCTTATTCAGTTACAGTTACTGACTCTAATGGTTGCACTGCAACTGATTCGGTTTTTGTAAATTCTTATCCAAGTGGAATAAACAAAATTAATACAACCAACTTTAAACTCTTCCCCAACCCCTTCACCGAAACAACAACCATTCAATTTTATGAAACGCCAACCAATGCAACACTTGATATTATTGACCTGAGCGGAAAATTAGTACGTAGTGAAATTATTTCAAACAAAAAGCAGGTAGTGATTGAACGCAAAGGCTTGAGCAGCGGAACGTATTTTTTGAGAGTGATGGAAAAGGATAAAACACCGTCTTTTGCTAAGTTGATAATTAACTAACGTCACCCTGAACTTGTTTCAGGGTCTCAATAATTAGATGCTGAAACAAGTTCAGCATGACGAAATTTAACTATGGGATACAGCAGTTTACGTGAGTGCCTCAACGACCTTGAAAAACACAAGCACCTTGTCCGCATAAAAGAAGAGGTTGACCCCAACCTTGAAATGGCCGCAATCCATTTGCGGGTGCATGAAGCAGGTGGGCCGGCTGTTTATTTTGAGAAGGTGAAAGGTTGTAAATTTCCAGCGGTCTCCAATCTGTTCGGAACAACAGAACGCAGTCGTTTTATTTTCCGCGATACATTAGAAACCGTAAAGAAATTAGTTGCTCTAAAAGCCGAACCCGCTGAGTTTTATAAAAATCCTTTTCGTTATGCAGGACTTTCATTCTCTGCATTAAATGCACTGCCGAAAAAACAATCTCATATCTCATATCTCACATCTCATATCTCTGACTTTCCTCAAATAAAATGCTGGGAAAAAGATGGTGGTGCATTTATTACACTGCCACAAGTTTTTACTGAAGACATTGAGAAGCCCGGAGTAATGAACGGAAATCTTGGAATGTATCGCATTCAATTGAGTGGAAACGATTATGTGCAGGATAAAGAAATTGGTTTGCATTATCAGTTGAACCGAGGTATTGGTGTGCATCAGACAAAAGCAAATGCAAAAGGACAACCTTTAAAAGTTTCCATTTTTGTGGGCGGGCCTCCCTCCCATTCTTTTGCTGCGGTAATGCCACTGCCGGAAGGAGTGAGCGAACTTACATTCGCAGGAGTTTTAGGCGCACGAAGATTTCGTTATGCAATTGTGGACGGCTATGTTATTTCAACGGATGCTGATTTTGTAATTACCGGAGAAGTATATCCCAACGAGAATAAACCCGAAGGTCCGTTTGGTGACCACTTGGGTTATTACAGTTTGAAACATGATTTTCCTGTGATGCGTGTTCATAAAGTGTATCACCGCGCGGATGCTATCTGGCCTTTTACCGTTGTAGGAAGACCGCCTCAGGAAGACACCGCTTTCGGAAATATGATTCATGAAATTACGGGAGCAATGGTTCCGGTTTCTATTCCCGGTTTACACGATGTGCATGCAGTTGACGCAAGTGGTGTTCATCCTCTTTTACTTGCCTTAGGAAGTGAGCGTTACACACCCTACCTCAAGGAAAGAAAGCCCCAGGAAATTCTTACCATAGCCAATCATATTCTGGGATTTAATCAGCTGTCATTAGCCAAGTATTTAATCATTGCGGCAAAGGATGACAACCCGAATTTAGACACTCAGGATGTTCAGGAATTCTTTAAACACATTTTAGAACGGGTTGACTGGACACGTGATTTACATTTCCATACCCGCACTACTATAGATACGCTTGATTATAGCGGAACAGACATCAACAGCGGCAGCAAAGTAGTAATAGCTGCCGCAGGAGAAAAGAAAAGAGAATTGGGAACTTCACTACCAACTGATTTTAATTTGCCTGAAGGTTTTACTAATCCTAAAGTTATAATGCCGGGAGTTTTGGTTATAGAAGCAAGAATAAAGATGCAAGAACCAAGAACCGAGCAACAAATCATGGCTCTTGACTCTTATCTCTTGCCTCTTAAAAACTTCCCTCTCATCATTCTTGCTGACGACAGCGACTTCACTTCAAAAAACCTCAACAACTTTCTATGGGTAACCTTTACCCGCAGCAATCCATCACACGATATTTATGGTGTTGATTCATTTACTGAACACAAACACTGGGGATGCCGAGGCTCACTGATTATTGATGCACGAATAAAACCTCATCATGCACCTGTTCTAGAAAAAAATGCGGAAATAGAAAAGCGTGTTGACGCATTAGCTGCCAAAGGAAAATCACTGTACGGGATAATTTGATTATTCAAAAGGCGTATTTAAAAATTTCTCCGCCAAACGGAAACCTTAATCTCTTTACCTGCGTTATAACCGCGCTTAACATATTTTTATCTATAACATTTACTAAACTAATATTTATAAAAATGAAAACAGAACAACGTAACTGGACAGCAAACAAAGGCTGGGAACAACCATCAAACAACAACCTTAACGGCTCAGCAAATCTTGTAACCGTTTTCGGTTCAAGAGGAGCACTTACTGATCCCGCACGTTTCAATGAAATTAAAGCGTTTTATCCAAACGCCCAAATCATGTCAGGAACAACGTCAGGTGAAATTTTCAATGACTCAGTATATGACGATTCAATTGTAGTTTCTGCTGTTCACTTTGAAAAAACAAAACTTAAAACAGTAAAAGCTACCATCGATCAACACAATGGTGACAGCTATGCAACAGGTGTTTCTCTTGCCAAACAATTAATGGCAGATGATTTAATACACATCTTCATTTTATCTGACGGATTAAAAGTAAATGGTAGTGAACTTGCCCGCGGTATGAACGAGACACTTGAAAATAAAGTATCTATTACAGGCGGACTGGCAGGTGATGCAGCCAAGTTTGAAAAAACGCTGGTAGGATTAAACGAAAGTCCTGAAGAAGGAAATATTGTAGCTGTTGGTTTTTACGGTGATGCACTTAAAGTAGGTTTTGGTTCTGATGGAGGATGGGATGTTTTTGGTGTTGAGCGCGTGGTAACCAAATCAGTTGGTAACGTATTGTATGAGTTAGACGGGCAACCCGCACTTGACCTTTATAAAATGTACCTCGGTGATAAAGCAAAAGATCTTCCCGGTTCTGCCCTGCTTTTCCCATTGGGTATGCGTACCAGCGAAGATTCAGAATCACTTGTAAGAACGGTCTTGGCGGTTAGCGAAGCTGATAAATCAATGACCTTTGCAGGTGATATTCCGCAAGGTGCTACTGTTCGTTTAATGAAAGCTAACTTTGATAAACTGATTGACGGAGCCGGAAATGCTGCTGAAAACAGTAACCAGTCATTAGGTTCACCTTCTGATTTTGCAATCCTGATTAGTTGTGTAGGTCGTAAACTGGTGCTTGACCAGCGTATTGAAGAAGAAGTAGAAGCTGTAAGAGATATACTTGGAAATAATCCTTCCATCACCGGGTTTTATTCTTACGGTGAAATTTCTCCACTCTTCTCAACTGTAAAATGTGAGTTGCACAATCAAACAATGACAATTACTACTTTTACTGAATCTTGAAGAAAATAATACTGAAACAAACTAAAAGCCTGTCCGTTTTAGCGGACAGGTTTTTGGATTTATAAAAGAATAAGAACCAAAGAAGTGAACAACGGACTTTTAGACCGCCAGCTTAAACGTTATCTCAGGAATAATCCTCCGCTTCCGCCTGAAGCTGAAGAATTATTTAAAGCGGTTAGCCATGCCTACGACCATTATGAGGAAGACCGACTTATGCTGGAACGTACCGTTGAGTTGAACTCAGTTGAGTTAACTCAGGCCAATAAAAAGCTGATGACACTTTTTAAAGATCTTGAAGAAAAGAACAATGACCTTCTAAGCAGTATCCGTTACGCAAAAATGATTCAGGAAGCCATACTGCCGCCTGAAGATGCTTTCGGCAAATTAGTTCCCGACCATTTTATTTTCTTTAAACCCCGCGACATGGTTAGCGGTGATTTTTACTGGCTGGAAGAACACGATGGTAAAGCATTGATAGCTGCTGTAGACTGCACAGGTCACGGAGTTCCGGGTGCATTCATGTCCATTGTAGGTTACAATCTTTTAACAACAGCTGTAAAACAAAATCAATTAACTGAGCCCAACCTTGTTCTTGACCAGCTAAATCAAGGCGTAAATAAAACGCTAAGGCAGAACAAAACCGATATGGCCATTAAAGACGGGATGGATATTGCCCTTTGCTCTATTGACACAAACAAAATGCAACTGAGTTATTCTGGTGCTTACAATCCTCTCTACCATTTCCGTGACGGATTATTAATGGAAACAAAAGGTGATAAATTCCCTATCGGTATTTCTTTTAAAGATAACTTCAATAAGTTCAGCAACCACACGGTTGATATACAACCCGGTGATACTTTTTACATTTTTACTGACGGATACCCCGACCAGTTTGGCGGTCCGAAAGGGAAGAAATTCAAGTACGACCAGTTTAAAAAATTATTAGGAAACCTTAGTACAATGCCTTGCAGCGAGCAATTACCCATTCTTGAAAATACATTTCTTGAATGGATGGGTGATTTAGTTCAGATAGACGATGTACTTGTGATTGGCTTGAAATTTTAGTTTTCCTGAGCTACTCTTTATTTCAACATTAATTTTCCTCTTGCCTTTGCCGCGGAATTGCGGGATGTTTTACTGTTGCGCAACTCAAAGAAATACATTCCTGCGGTAAGGTTTTTCTTTTCAATTAACACTCTGCCGGTATTGATAACACTGTAGTTCTGCACTACCCTGCCCTGCACATCCATAATATCCAACGTGTAGTTTTCATTGGCAGTATTACTGAATTCCAGCATAGTTATATCTGTAAACGGATTAGGATATACCGTTACATTTAAATTTAGTTCAGTACTTAAAATGCTGTTGGTTGAATCGTATTCAATAATTTCAACGCAATAATCTTCTGCTTCGCCATAGTTAAACGGGTTCTGACATTGTGATGCTGCTGAACTGAATTTCATGCTTACACGCATTCTTGTACTGCCGAGCGTTGCCGCTGCAGGAACGGTGAATGTTCCTGTAGTGGTTGTAGTTGTTGTACCTGAAGCGTAAACTATTTCGCCTGCATCATTAAAATTTCCGTTTTGGTTGTAATCAATCCACACGCGGAAAACTTCACTGAAACTGCTTCCCGGAAAATCAGGTGTTAATGAAATGGTATACGTTTGATTTTGTCCGAGTACAGTTGATACAGTAGTATAATCACCGTAACCGCCATCTGAAGCGGTGGTGTTATTAATCTGTCCAAGGTGAACGTTAGATATCCATTCCTCTGTTGCATCATCACCTTTTGTTTGGCAATAATCAAGGTCAATACAAGCACCGCATCCTTTTGTTGTAAATGTTGCTATAACCGAGAAGTCAGTTAATCCCGTGTCGCAAACGGTTTGCACCTGAAATTCATATTCTTTGCAAGGCTCTAAATCGAATACAACTAATGAGTCGGCAGTAATATTAGGATAACTGGTCCATACGTTTGAACCCACAGGGCGCAGCTGAGCATTAAAAGCATTGGCTGCCAATAAATCATTCCATACTAATGATGCGGAGCTATCTGTTAAAACAGAAACTGCTAAACCCGCAGGTGGCAAACAACAACCATCGGTGGTGAACAAATGGCTTTGCGACCAGTTGCTGCTGTCTACATCGCAGAGCGCCATTACCTGAAATTCATATTGTGTGCAGGACGCTAAACCGGTAACACTGTAAGGCGAAGTTACGCCCGGTGCAACTATCCAGATGTTGCTTCCTGTTGGTCTGTAAATTAAATCAAAGCCTGCGGTGCCTGGAGCCCCGTTCCATGTTATATTTCCACTGCTATCCGTTAATGAGTTTGTATTTAATGAGAACGGTGTTACACATCCGCCTGCGCTGCAATTGTTCAATAATTCAGTTACCGCATTAAATACATTGAGTCTTCCGCCTGTTACAGTAATGTTATTAAGACTTGCATTGGGGTCAACGCCATCCAAAATGTATTGTTTTACCTGTAACGCTGCTGCTGCCGGGTCGGCCTGCACCAATGCCATAAAGGATGTGCAAGGAACGGAGTAGAGTAAACCTATTGTACCCGCAACGTGCGGTGTTGCGCCTGATGTTCCTCCAAAACCTCCGTATCCATTTGGATATTGCGGAGTAATTGTTCCCTCACCCGGTGCACCAAGGTCAATAGTTGTAATACCATATCCTGCCTGTGTTACTTTATTATCATCATCATTGGTGTTAGTAACTGAAATAAGCCAGTCGCTCGGACAACCGGTTGGCAAATCACCAAACACATCTACATTCTGGTTTCCGTTAATAGTTGCTCCGGCATTCAATACTCCGTAAACACCAAGCGTATCATACATGGCGCACCACAAAGGCGCGTTGGCAGGCTGACCGCCATTAATTCCCCACGATGCATTGGTGGCAACCACAAACGCTCCTTCTGTGCCTCCGCTCTGGTTATAACGTTTACGCTGCACCAGCGGATAGGTATAGGCTTCCACCGCCTGTGCTTCGTTTCCGCCACCTACCACAAACATTATTTTCACATTCCAGTTTACACCGGTAACGCCTACTCCGTTATTCCCTTTTGCGCCAACAATACCGGCTACACAGGTTCCGTGCCCGCCTGCTCCTGTGCCGCCTGAAATATCATCGGTGTTTGCATCTGCATTCCAGCCGCGGTAATCATCTTCGAATCCGTTGTTGTCATCATCAATGTTATTGTTGGGAATTTCGGCATAATTAATCCATTTATTGTCGCCAAAATCGGGATGTGTTTGGCTGAAACCTTCATCTATCACACACACCACAATGGTATCGCCAAAGGCTGTGAGGCCGCCTGTGGTAATATCCCAGGCAAGGTCGGCATCAATATCGGCACCGGCTGTGCCACCGCTTTGCCCGGTGTTAATGTATTGCCATTGCTGATTGAACTGCGGATCATCTGGTGTTGTAGAGCGGTAATAGATATAATGATTCAGCTGCGCTTCGTTTACTGATGGATGAAACTTCACTTCATTTAAAAAACGTTCCTGATTTATTCCGGTGGAGTTGTATTCAACCAGCCAGATATTCATGGGCGGAGAAATAAACTGCTTTGCACTCATCTGTATTGGCTTTCCATCATAGAACTGAAAGCTGTGGGTAACTGATTCAATATCTTTTCCTTGTTTTAACTGAACGAGGAGTTGGCCATCAACGAAGGACTGGGCGAAGAGTGAAGATGCAAGAAGTAAGAAGCAGGAAGCAAGAATGTAACGCATATATTGATTTTAGTAGTAGTTCGTCATTGCGAGAGATAGCGAAGCAATCTATTTTTATTGATGAGATTGCTTCGGGTGAAAAACCCTCGCAATGACGGGATTTATTAATTTGTTATTTGCTACAATAATACAACTTCTTCAATTACTTTTTTTCCAACTTCATCGTTCATCAGGTTTATGATTTTTTCTTTTTCGTAGCTGAGTGCTTCGCGGGCTGCAGAGGAATTGAGGTGTATGAAGAGTTTCTTTTTGGTAATGTACAAGCGAGTGGTATGTTTTGCAATGGTTTTGCCCATCACTTTTTCCCAGGAGGCTATGAGCTTTGTTTCGTCCAGCTTTTGTTGCAGGCCAAAGACACGCAGCATTTCGCTGATTGCTTCGCCTATGGTTTGCTGGTTGTTGCGTTTCATTTTTTCAGGGAATTAGCCAAGTAGCCAAATAGGGAAATAGTAAGGTAGTGTTCGTTGTTAAATTTATTTTCATTTCTATTGGCTTGTTGCTATTTGGCTATTTGGCTTGCGACTATTTGGCTTGTGGCTATTGGCTATTTGGCTTGTGGGTATTTGCCTACTTGGCTATTATTATTTCTCCGTTATCAACTTTAAATATCTTCACATTCCTGTCGCTCTTTTTAAAAATATTTTTAAGGCGGGTAACGTGTGTATCGGTAATAAATACCTGCCCGAAGTTTTCATTACTTACCTTCTCAATCAGGCGGGTGATGCGGCTTTCATCCAGTTTGTCAAAAATATCATCGAGCAAGAGTAAGGGGGCATAGCCTTTTACTGCTTTCATGAAATCAAACTCGGCAAGCTTGAGGGCAACAAGAAATGATTTCTGCTGTCCCTGCGAGCCAAAGCGCTTTACGGGATAGGTGTTTATTTCAAAATTAAGGTCGTCTTTATGTATGCCCACGGTGGTATATTGCAAAATAAGGTCGCGGTTAAAACTGTTGCGCAGCTGTTCAGCAAAGTTACCTTTTTCTAACTGAGATTGATAGGTGATGCCCACGGCTTCGGCATCACCTGATATGTAGCCGTAATAGGCAGTAAACGCAGGCAGGGTTTTATGGATAAACTCTTTGCGTTTTTCGAAAATACTTTCGCCATAAGTGATGAGTTGATTATCCCAGATCTCAAATTGTTCGTAGGCAACATTGCTTTTCCCGGTAACGGATTTTAACAACGCGTTGCGCTGACTAAGGGCGTGGTTATAATTAATAAGGTTGTATAAATAATCGCGGTTGTATTGCGATACCACGCTGTCAATAAATTTTCTGCGCACCTCGCTGCCTCCCGTTACCAACTCGGTATCAGCAGGCGAAACCATTACGATGGGAATTAGCCCTATGTGCTCGGCAAGGCGGGGATATTCTTTTTTATTGCGCTTGAATTGTTTTTTGGTGTTGCGCTTTTGTCCGCAATAAATATTTTCTTCTTCGCCTTTGATCCGGAACTTTCCTTCCACCACAAAAAATGCTTCATCGTGGCGGATGTTCTGGCTGTCAACGGGATTGAAATAACTCTTGCACATGGCCAGATAGTGCATGGCATCCAGCAGACCTGTTTTTCCGGCTCCGTTGTTTCCGGTAAAGCAGTTTACCTCGGGCGAGAACTCAAGGTCTGCCGAGGCAATGTTGCGGAAATTAATGAGGGAGAGGGTTTGGAGGTGCAAGAAAAAAAAATACTACTTAATTTTATTAAACAACCCCTCCTCCTTCATCAGCGCTTCAATCTCTTCCACCTTGCGGGGAGCAAGGGCAGAAAGCACTTCAGGGGCTCCGTCCGTTATAAGCACATCATCTTCAATGCGCACACCAATGTTCCACCATTTAGGGTCGCAGGGCGAGCCCTCGGCAATATAAATGCCCGGTTCTACGGTGATGACATTGTTTACTTTCAATAAATCATACAGCCCGGCATCGTGTACATCCAATCCAAGGTAGTGCGAGGTGCCGTGCATAAAGTACTTGCGGTATTCTGCTGCTTCTTTAATAATGCCCAGCTCCATAAGGCGGTTTTGTACTACTTCTACAGCCGCGCGGTGCGGTGCCTGAAAAGGTTTTCCTTTCAGGCATTGTTTAATACCTGC
>CAMDBK010000023.1 GCA_945889235.1 Chitinophaga pinensis | reverse complement strand
CACTCGCTGAAATGGAAGCTCTTATTCGCAAATCAATTACTGAATTTGAAACACGCGAAATCAATGACGATGATTTGAATCGCACAAAAGCAATGATTGAAAATCAGATGATTCAACAAATGTCAAGCGTTAGCGGAAAAGCAAGCATGCTTGCCAGCAACCAAACGTTTACAGGTAACGCAAATTATATTCAGGAAGATTTAAAACGTTATGCGAATGTTACCAAGGAAGATGTAAAACGTGTTTTTAACACCTACATCAAAGGTCAGCACGCTGTTATTTTAAGCGCGTATCCTAAAGGTCAGCCAACACTGGCAGCAAAAGCCGACAACTATACACCAAAGTTTGTTGACTCAACTTTTGTTCCTAATGATGAGCAATACAAAGGGCTTGTTTACAACAAAGCAAAAGACGCTGAAGGTTTTGACCGCAGCAAACAACCCGGTCCCGGAGCTAACCCAACCATTAAAGTTCCTGATTTCTGGACTGAGAATTTTGAAAACGGTATGGCTGTTATCGGTGCTAAAAATGATGAAGTTCCAACTGTAGCTTTGCGTCTTTCTATCCGTGCAGGTCACCGTTTTGAAGATGCGGCAAAATCAGGACTTGCTAACCTTACTGCTGATATGCTGAGCGAATCAACACAGAATTATACAGGAGAAGAAATTGCCAACAAATTAGAACTTCTTGGAAGCAGCATTGATATTTATGCAGGAAGTGAAGAGATTGTGGTGAATGTATCATCTCTGAAAAAGAATTTGGATAAAACGCTGGAACTGGTGGAAGAGAAGTTGATGAAACCTAAATTCTCAATGGAAGATTTCAACCGCAAAAAACAACAGCAGATGGAAGAGATTGCCGATCAGGTAAATCAACCAACTACTATTGCTGACAATAATTTCCGCGAAATACTTTTTGGTAAAGATCATATCATGAGTGTTCCAAGTATCGGAACAATGGAAACTGTTGGACCTCTTACATTGGACGATGTTAAAGGATATTATGAAGCTAAATTTTCACCATCCATTTCTAAACTTGTAATTGTAGGTGATGTTGACAAAGATGAAGTTGTTGGAAAACTTGGTTTCCTGAAAGCGTGGGCTAAAAAAGATGTTCAGTATGCCGAAGAAAAACCAACACCTGTAATTGAGAAAACTAAAATTTATCTGGTTCATAAAGCACAGGCTCCTCAAAGTGAAATAAGAATTGGTTATATCGCCATGCCGTATGATGCAACAGGTGATTATTACAAATCAAGATTGATGAACTTCCCTCTGGGATCAGCTTTTAACAGCCGCATTAATCTTAATTTACGTGAACATAAAGGCTGGACTTATGGTGCACGTTCAGGATTTCAAGGTGGAAAATTTGCAGGTCCTTTTACAGCTTCTGCCGGGGTGAAAGCAAACACCACCGACAGTTCAATTGTTGAGTTTATGAAAGAGATAACCAATTATGCTGCAAACGGAATTACGGAGCAGGAATTGGCTTTCACAAAAAGTTCAATAGGGCAAAGCGATGCACGTAAATATGAAACGTCTTTACAAAAAGCCAGTTTCCTTCAACAGATTTTAGATTACAAACTTGATAAAAACTTTATTGATGAACAGAATAAAATTCTTGCCAACATTACTAAAGCAGATATTGATGCCTTGGCAAAATCTAAATTACCTTACGATAAAATGGTGATGGTAGTTGTAGGTGATAAAGATTTGGTTTATCCGGGATTATCAAAGCTGGGTTACGAGATTGAAGTGCGTAACATGCCGTTGGATATGGTAAAGAAGTAAGCACCCCCACTCCCTTACCTCTCCCCCGAAAGGGGAGAGGAGCAGAGTAAAGAAGCCGTTCCTTTTTTTAGGAGCGGCTTTTTTGTTGAAAAGTTTTCCCTTAAATTATTTATGCTTTATTTAGTTTTGTTTCCCTGAAAAAAAATTAAACCTGTTATATTATATCAATGAAAAAAATAGTTCTCTCCATGTTTTGTTCTGCACTTGCAGTTTATTCTTTTGCTTTAAATCCTGTACGCGAGTACGCTGTTACTCCTGACGAGTACGGAATAGAATACGAAGAAATAAAAATTGCTACTGAAGATGGTGTTAGCCTGAATGCATGGTGGTTTAAACCACAAAATGTAACCGGCAAAAAAGCAATAATTGTTGCTGATGACGGTGATGGTAACATGGCAGATAATATTGAACTGATTACCAAGTTTACTTCATTAGGATATCATGTTTTGGCATTTGATTACCGTGGTTACGGAAAGAGCGATGATTTTAAAATTAACCCTAAAATGATTTGCTATCCGCAGTTTGAAAAAGATGTGAAAGCGGTAATGGACCATGTGAAAAAAAATCACGCCAGCATGTCAAGCAACCTGTACGGAAAAGGAATGGGGGCAGCGTTATTTCTTGCTGCTGCTGCTAACCGTACTGATGTAAGAAAAGTAATTGCCGATACTCCTTTCCTTAAGTTGGAAACGTATAAATCAGCGGTAAAAGCAGCTAAAGGCGAAGACCTGATTGTACCAATCGGATACAATAAGTTTTTTATGGAACCGTTTTATGCATTGACAGAAAAGAAGGGTTCACACCTTTATGGCATACTTCTCATCTCAGGTGAGTTGGATAAAATTATTACACCGGATAACATGAAAGAGTTATCTAAAATCAATAAAGAAGTTACCCAGTATAAAATGATTAAAGGTGTTGATGCTGCCGATACATATAATAATGATAAAGATGCTTATTTCGAGATTGTAAAAGCATTTCTCGAAAGCAAGTAAAGCTTAATCTTCTTTTTTTTCAGTTCGCTTGCGGTATTCTGAATCATCAAGAATTTCGGGTGGTTCAGGTGTTTCGGGTTTTATATCTGTAAGCAGTATTAAGCCTCTGCGACCCAGATAATAAACCATAAAAACCATAAACAGGTAAGTGATAATTCCGAAGAGTGTGTCTTTCAACAATTCACCTTTACAGTGCGAGGTAAGGCAGGTATAAAGCAGTGTGAAATAAGCCACCGCTTGCGAGAAGGTAACAAAAATGGAAGCAACCAAAATGGCTGCAACGACAATAAAAAAAATCCCGAATAGTTTACGAATCCAATGCATATTGAATAGCGTCATGCTGAACTTGTTTCAGCATCTCTCTTTTGTTAAGACCCTGAAACAAGTTCAGGGTGACGGGTCTTAATTCTCCATCTGCATATAGTTCTTTGGTACTTCAAACAGACTGTTATCTAATTTTTTTTCAGTGATGGAAAGTACTTCCAGTCTGCCTTTTTCATTACGTTGCAAATCGCGTTCTACTGCATCAACCGGAAAAAAACCTTCACGATCGGGAATGGATAAATAATAAGTAGCAAAGCGGTCTTTGCGCCCTAACACGCCTAACAAGGGAAGAAAGAAATCATAGTTTCCTTTTGTAACCCAGTAACTGATCTCCGTATTTTCTCCGTCATTTTTTACGCGCCATTGTTCGCAATCATTGCTGCCAATAAACCGGTGGTTACCCGAACGGATTATGCGCGGTGAATTTGCAACGCGGTCAGTTGTTTTTGCTTCGCGTTTCATGTAGAGTTTACGTTCGTGACTGAGGGCTAGTATTTCTTTTGAACTTAAGTTAACAAGTAAGGTGGCAATAATACTTTTGCCGTCTTCACTTTTTTCGTCAATGCGAACGTGGTTGCCTTTTACGGTGTAACTGTAATATACTTTTTCGGCAAGGTTTGTTTTGCGGAAATCAATTACCCCTTCAAACGATTGAGCAAAAGAATTGTTAATTGATAATTGGCAATTGACAATTAATAACAGGAAAACCAATTTTTTCATGAGAAAAAGTTTATTTATACGCGCATTTAAACCGAATTAAATACTGAATAGTTACATTATCGGGTAATATTCCTCATTGACGGTTAATTTTGAGCGAATGAGGGCTGTAATCTTTCAAAACCAGGCGGTGATATTTGCAACCATCATTATGCTTTGATTGATGGGTTCATCGTTTTGATTGCGGTATATTTTTTGGGTGGCATTGAAATACCTGCCTTCGAGGCGGACAAGGGCGTGTTCATCAATATGAAAGCAGGCGGAAAGGCCTGCACTGTAAATACTTCCACCTTTTACATTGGTTACCGGAACAATCATCTCTTTTTGCGGGTCGTAAAAATATTCTACTCTTCCTGAAAGCGAAAATAAATCACAGAAACGATAACGCGCAATGAAGTTAGACTGTGCCCATAATTTGTTTTCATTCTTGTAATACCACTGCTGTCCAAGGTAGGCGCAGGAAGTAACGGAGAACTTTTTATAATTATATACCCAAAAAATATCAGTAAAAAAGCGCATACGTTTGGTATCGGTTGCAGTTGCACGTTCGTTACCGATATAGGTGTTCCAGTTGATAAGCATTTTATCGTTTATCTTTAGTTCAAGTTGTGTTGCACCGGCTCCACCGTATTGGTTGAGGTTTATTTTTTGCCAGCCATTAAGTCCGTAGAGATACAGTGTTAGTTTCTTGTTAAGAGGCAATGTAAGTTTTACTCCTGATAAATAATACGGCACATATTCGGCAGCTAACGAACGGGTGTACATAAGATGGTCTTTTGAAATGGCACTTTCGTTGGTAAATGGCGAACCCATAATTCCGGCATCAAACCAGATGCCTTTCTTTTTGCTGAGGCAAACACCTGCATTTGCTTCAACCAGGAAGCGAAGTCCCGCAGGTTCGGCTGCATAGTTGGCTGACATATAAGTTCCGAAACCTGGAATAACGCGCAGATGCACACGATCACTATGATAATGAAGACTGATGTAGGCAAGGTTGATGTTCAGTTCTTTTCTTCGTGCCGAAGAAACAAAGTAGGGACGGTTGCCCGATTTGTATTCATTAACATCAGCACCAAAATAAGTATCAACATAGGCACCGATTGAAATTTTGCCAAGATGAATGGATGACGCTGTATCCAATATGGCAGGGTTTATTACCTGCGCTTTACTGCTTAATGCTGATACAATAATTCCGAGAAGAATTATTTTTTTCACTGCTGTTGTTTACTGTTTAGCACCGCTGAATTGCTCCGCGCTGTTACTGTAATTATAAGCTATTGTATTTGGGCTGTGACTGAGATCAAAGGATAGCTGATTAGTGGTACAGACTACACAGGTAATGGAGGTTGATGATGGTTTCATAACATCCTGTTCCCACGCTGAGGCATGACTATCCTGCGGTGTAATTCTTACCCTTGTGCTGCTTACGCTGGTTACGGTTACCACATAGCTTGTATTCTGATAAGACGGTGAAGCAACATTCATGCTGCCAATATACGTTCCGGTAACGTCATCGGCAATAGAGGGTACAGTGTTATTATTGCAGGAGGTAGCTATAATACTGGTGATGAAAGTAAGAATGAGTAGGGGGTGAAAGTTTTTCATGAAATAAAGATTTAAAATGCATGACAAAGATAACGTAGTTATTTTATGAGGTCTTGGTAGCTGTTAAAAGATTATTAAAATGTTTATTCATCTTGGTTTATTCTCTATTAATCACAAAAAAACGCTCATATAGTCTAATTTGTTAAACCTTTTTTTGATGTATGTAGTTTTACAGAAGTTTAAAAAGAAAAGAATAACAGAATAAGAGATAGAAATGGGTAACAAAGAAGTACAGAAAAACACTGTTAGTCAGCAAAAAAAGAGAAACGGATTTCTTGAACTTGCAGGTTCATTTATGGAGTTTTTAACAAATAACTTTTTTTTATTGATGTTGCTTTTGTTTTTTATTTTCATTGCTATAAAGGCTATTGATCTTCCTTAATTACAAATAGCAGACAGGCTCTAAGCTTTCAATAATTTCTAGATATCAAACTTTTCAATTGGTTGCTGTTTTATTGTTTCAGTATTTTTCTGTACTCGGTTTGGGTGGCAGTTGAAAGTTTTACAAAATAAATTCCGGGTGAGAGTGTGGAGGGTGTTATTAATACCTTGCGGTTCACAGCACCTTTTATAACAACTTGTCCGAATGAATTTGAAATTTCATATCCGATAGCTGCGGTAGTTGTTTCAGGGCTTGGTGATTCAATAATTACATCCTGTGAAAAAGGATTGGGATATACCTTGATTGATGCAGTGTTTTCAACTGTTTCAATGCCTGTAATAACAACGGATTGAGTATTTGAATTATCGGAACTGCAATTCAAAAGTGTTACCACAACATAGTAATCACCATCAGCAGTTACAGTGTAGTTCTGAGCAGTAGCACCATTAATAATTCCATTCTGGTTGTACCACTGATTTCCGGCAGCAGCGCTTGATTGCACCGTGTTTCCGTTTTGTGTAACAACAGGTATTGTCGGTTTAGGATTTAAGGTTACATCCAATGAAGCTTCACCGCCCCAGCCATAGCTGTTAAGTCCTTTAACGGTAATGGTTCCCGAAACAGCGGAAAGACCATAGTTAACGGTAATGGTGGTGGTGGTGCTTGTTCCTGTTGCACCGGATGGTAATGTCCATATATAGGTTGAGGCATGGAGCACAGCAGGCACAGCATAGGTTACGGAGTTTTGTCCCTGACAAACAGTTGTTAAGCCTGTAATTGCTGCGGGACAAGCTGGTAAGTGATTCAGCAAAACACGGTAGAGTATATAGGTGATGCCGTCCATTCCGGCAGGGTGTGAGTTCACAAGACCGCAAACAACGGCTTTCATGCAGGTATCATAAATCATTTTGCTTTTATAGCCCCAGATAGAACCACCATGTCCCCAATAAGTTTTGCCTACGGTGGTTTCGCGGGCCAAGCCTAATCCGTAATCATAAGTTGAAGAGGGAGTATTAACAAAATTGCTGAGCTCTGCCATTGATAAGGGGTTCAGCACCTGTCCGCTGAAGAGTGCGTTGTACCAATGCGCCATTTCGCCTGCGGTGGAATAAATGGAACCTGCACAACCGCCTGCCGAACTTATTCCTACGGTAGATGTATCGTTATAATCAATGGTGTTCCACCAGCGGTGGGCAACGGTTCCTACGGATGCTTCCTGTACATCGTAAAAAGTGCTGTCCATATTCAGGGGAGTAAGAATGCTGTCGCGGATAAGTTGTGAAATGGAATAACCCGTAGCGCTTTGTGCAACCATTCCGGCAAGTATGTAATTGATGTTTGAATAATTCCAGCCCGCACCTGGGGCATAAACGGGAGCGCCCACCCAGCCCAGCACTTCGGTAGAAGTAAACAGGCGTGTTGAGTTATTGTTGATGGTATCCATCCAGGGCGAAGAAAACAAAGGATCTGAAACTCCGCTGGTATGGTTAAGCAGTTGGCGGATTGTTATAGACGGACTGATATTGGTATACGTAGGAAGGTAATTGCTGATGGCATCATCAAGGTCAAGGATGTTATTTTCCTGTAGGATGAGCATTGTAGAGGCAACAAATAATTTGGTGTTGCTGGCTATGCAAAACTTCATGTCGGTGGTAATAGGATTGCCTGCATACGATACACCTGCTGTGCCTTTCCACTGGCCCTGACCGGGCAGATACACGCTTGCCGACATGCCTTTTACATTGGTAACAGCAGCTACATAATAGTTAAGTGAATCCTGAAGCAGGGTAGCCAGCGCGGGATTGAATGTTTGGGCATTGGTTGTTTGTATAACTGCAAAAAATATAAAGGCACGTAACAATGTTTTCATAGGTGTGGATTTGGGTATGTTGTTATATACGTGGTGTTTTTGGGTGGGGTTGGGTGATGGGGATTATAATGATGATTAACCAAAAAATTTATCATCCTTCCATTTTGCGGGGTTGTTGATGATGTATTCTGAAATGGTTTGATAGGATTGTTGATTACGGATGATGTGTTCGTAATAATCGCGTTGCCATAATTTGCCATTAAACCGTTGCCATTCCCAATTTTTAACCCCGCCAATATATTCAACGGTGGTAATGGATTTATAGGCGTCCATTATATCGCCAATGGTTTTATCCGTTGGGGCGGTTGGGGCGTTCGTTGGGGCGACCCTTGCCCTTTCATCGTTATTTTGGGCGCCCACTAGGGGCGCCCCTACGTGGGGATTGCGCGGGGTATTATCTGGGGCGAACACGATGGTCGCCCCAACGGTTTTGCCAACGATTTGTATAATGCCATGAAAATGGTTGGGCATTACAACGTATTCGTGCAATTTAATATTCGTAAATCGGGCGGATAATTTCAACCATTCGGTTTCAATCATTTTGCCGGCATCATTCAATTTCATGCGGGCGACCACGAGGGTCGCCCCAACGGTCGCCCCGACAATTTCACCAAAAAAATATTCCCTGTTTTGGGTGCATATTGTTATAAAATACAATCCTGCCTTTGAATAATCGTATCCTTTTAATCGGATAGACCTGCGGTTATGGTGTTGTGCATTAGAAGCCATTGCTATATTCTAATAGAAACAAACCTACTCAATTTCTCTTTTCCTTTTAAAACACCTTTTCAACAACGTGGTTTAAAAAATAATTCATATATTCGATCAAATATGGTCCCGAAATTGGTTCTAAAGTAAAAGAAAATGATAATCTGTTAATGCAAAATGATTTTCGTTCTGTCTATGCTTCCATACTAAAAGGGTGGTTTGACACACCGGAAAAATCGTAAACACTACACTTATTAAAGGGTATCCTGTTTTGGGTTTATTCAATACCTAATATGTAGATAAGGATTTTTACATCCTTATCTGAACATTCTATACAGATAGATTTTTAAAGTTATCGATGAAAATTCTTATTTGATTGCTAAATCTCTAACGCACAAGCGTTACATGCCCAATGTAATCATGCTTTTCGCCAAGCACATCAATAAGGTGAACTTTCCAAACGTAAACATCTTCCAGACAAATTTTTCCGTTTTGAAAAACCTCACCGTTCCACTTGTCATTAATATCTATACCGTGAAAAATTTCATTTCCCCAACGGTCAAAAATCCATAAACTATAATCTGCAATTCCTATTCCTTTTCCATAGAAATACTCATCTTTTCCATCGCTGTTGGGGGTAAAACAATTGGGAATATAAAATGTAAATTCAGGAACAACAAAAATTTCGTGTGACACGGTATCGTAACATCCATCAGCATTCTGGACAATAAGCGTAACCAAAAAATACCCTGAATTATCATTCGGATACGTGTATTCAGGATCAGAAATATCAGGAGAAAGTGTGCTTCCGTTTCCAAAATCCCAGAACCATGAAACAACATCGGGAGTTGATTGATTTATAAAATTTATCCGTGCGTCAAGAATTGAAACTCTGTCAGGGTTGGGCGTAAATTCTGCTATCGGTTCAGCAAAAACTTCTATCATTTGTGCAATAGTAAGCTTATCATTACAGCCATTATTTGTAACAATACTCAACGTAACATCATAAAAACCTGTTTGAGAATAACAATGTGCAGGATTTTGAATGTTCGCATTAGAACCGTCTCCAAAATCCCAGTTCCAGCTTACAACATTTCCTGCACCGGGAAGAGATTCATCAGTAAAATGAACACAATGAATCGGGCATCCACTTGGAATATCAACTGAAAATTGTGTAACCGGAACAGGATAAAAATTGTGTGTAACATCTGCTGACAGTGCATTGCATGGTCCAGCCGGATCATCAGTTGTAAGAGTTAATGTTACTGACCCTGCTGCATATTCACCCGGTGAAGGAATGTAAATTGCATCCAGAATTGTGTTGTTCGGAATGAATGTTCCTGCACCTCCGCTCCATGTTCCTGAAGTTGCAGAACCACCTACAGTTCCGTTCAAAATTAAACTGTCGCCAGTGCAAACACTTTGTGATAATCCTGCATCAACAGTTGGAAGTTGGTTTATTGTTATAACAACCTGATCTGTTGCGGCTGGACAAGGTCCAACAGGGTCATTTGTGGTCAATGTCAGTGTTACACTTCCTGTTGCAATTTCAGCAACGCTTGGTGTATAAACTGCACCAACAGTTGTGTTGTCAGGGTTATAAGTTCCGTTTCCTCCACTCCAGGTTCCACTGGTGGCGCCACCTCCGATAGCTCCTACAAGTTGTGCATCAATATCTTCACAAATAGTTTGGTCTGGACCTGCATCAGAAGTAACCGAAGGAATAATTGTAATTATAATATCATCAGTAACCGCTGGACATGGCCCGACAGGGTCATTGGAAGCAAACGTTAGTGTTACAGAACCTGCTCCCTGTTCAGCAAATGATGGAGTGTAATCCGCATTTACAGTAGAATTATTGGGGTTAAATGTTCCCGTTCCTCCGCTCCATGTTCCTCCCGAAGCACTGCCACCAAAGGCTCCTGCAAGGGTTGCAGGATTTCCGGTACAAATAGTTTGGTCAGGTCCCGCATTAATTGTTGCAACTGAATTGATAGTAATTGTTACGGTTGAAGTCGCAACCGGACAAGGTCCGGCAGGATCATTTGAGGTCAGCGTAAGCGTAACTGTTCCGGCTGCAATTTCACCTGCATTGGGAGTGTAAATTGCATTTAAAGTTGTGTTATTGGGATTATAATTTCCTGCTCCTCCACTCCATGTTCCGGTTGCTGCACTTCCTCCAACGTTTCCTGCTAACTGAACTGTAGATGTTTCACAAATTGTTTGTGCAGGTCCTGCATTAGCGGTTGCCTGTGCATTGATAGTTACTGCAAGCGAAGCTCTTGGTCCTTCGCAATTTCCAACAGATTGAGAAACATAATAAGTAGTTATTCCAACTGCTGCTGTGGAAGGAGTTGGTGCATTTGGTGAGGCAACTCCTCCAACCTGATTGGTTCCATACCAGTTCAGAACTCCTCCCGGTGCTGTTGTTGCTGTAAGCGGAACAGCTACATCATTCTGACAATAGGTTAAAGGAGCAGTTCCGGGAGCAGCTACAGCTCCTGCACCACCTGCAACAACTATTGTATTTGAAACCTGACAACTGTTTACGTCTGTAACGGTAACGGTGTAGTTTCCTGCTGCCAAACCTGTAACAGTATTTACTCCGTTAATATTTGAGTTGATTTGGTCATAGCCTCCGGGGCCTGTCCAATGATATACGTAAGGTCCCATATTACCAACAGGTGTAGCTGTAGCAGTTCCATCTGTTCCAACACACGACTCTGGAGCAGAACTCATAGCAGGTGGACAACAGGAACCTATTGCCTGAAAGATATAAGGCGGATCACCGGCACATCCTAAATCCTGCCATGAACCTGATTCCCCATCACCCGAAGTATTTATAGTTACTGATAAATCCGAGCCGGGAGTACAAACAGGAGATACCGTCATTGTAAAACAAAATGTCCATGATAAGCCACCAATGCAGGGTAAATCATTTCCACCAAAACCATCCTGCACACAATCATCACCAAAATTATTCCCCGGATTTCCATTGCCATCTAAATCTATGTAAAATCCGGGTCCCCAGTTTGTTCCGTTTGCTGAACTCGTTACAGCATTAAACCAACCCCATGTACCTGTTCCCGCAACAGGGGCTGGCGATACTTGATTTGAAATTCCCTGCCAGCCTGCTCCATAAGTAATCTGAACACCATGCAGCCAGTTTGTATTTGCTTGCACGTAATCAGAAATAGTGAAGCAAAAATTTACAACATCACCGGGCTGATACATTCCGTTTACCGGCAAAGGATTTACTGTAAGATTAGATTCGGTAATACAATTACTACAGTTAAAGTTATTCCTCGCGTTAAATGTAAAAGTTCCTGTTTCACCAACATCACCGCTTATCTGAACTATATAAGTTTGTCCAACAGTCATTTGATTAACTGTAATTGAAACAGTGCCTCCTGCACCAACTGCACAACCTCCTACTCCACCCCCCATCAATAAACAAGTACCGGAATAAATAGCAATATTGGGTGTTGCAAACATACTGTTGACCGAGAAAACTCCTGTGTTGCTTGATGCCGTATAAATATACCAAACATCATTTGCAAAGCTGGCCTGCGTTCCTCCTGTACAATTGGGTTGAGTTAAGTAGGGAACAGAAGGTGTTGCTCCAACCAAGGTTCCGTTTGTAGCTACAACATTCCCAAGTCCGCTGGGACAAGCTGCCGGTGCAGGAAGCGTTCCTATATTAATTGCTCCCGAGCAATCATCGTTTGCAGGTTGAGCAAATAATTTTACACAAAAAAGTTCAGCAAGTATGAAAAATAGGAAAACTTTATTTTTCATTTATTGGGGTAGTCGGTAATTAAAATTGCGACCAAAGCTAAAAGAAATTTTATTCTTATGTGGTCCCGCCCAGAATCGAACTGGGATCAAAAGTTTAGGAAACTTCTATTCTATCCATTGAACTACGGGACCAATGGCTTTCAAGGGCCGCGAAAATAGGGAATTTACATATACCTCCGCTCCACCAAATCCATTAGGGTTTGCAGGGTTTCATCCTCTTCTTTCCACTTGTATTTTTGATTGAATTCACTCAGCATCGCCTCTGCTTCCCAGTATGATGAAAAAGAATTAAGCTTTTGTAAAGCGTTAGTCCATGCAGTTGCATCACCTCCAAATAATTTAATGAACGCAAACTTTTCGTTAATGCCGATAGCAGTTTTTAAATCTTTAATTGGTTTTCTTTTCATTTTTTCACCAAGGCTGTTATCAGGTTTTTGTTCTTTTGCGGGCTTTGCTTTTTGTGAAACAACAACTTTGGGTTCTTCTTGTTTAATAACCTCCACCGTTTCAGCAACCGGAACATTTTCTAATGACATGCCTACCACTTGTTTTATATTTACAGGAATGGTTTCCTCAGCAACTGCAACAGTTTCGTTTACAGTTTCCAATTCTTCCAACAGGGCTAATGTGCGCGAAACATTTTTAAGCTGGGATTGAAGCAACTCAAGTCCGTTTTCTGAAATCTGTTTTCCTGAAGAACGTAATTCGTTTATTTTTTCACGGATGCTGTTCAGCTCGTTAATGCTATTGTTAAGCGCACTTTCCATTTGCCTTGTTCTTTTTATTTAGTTTTGTGTTGGTTCAAAAATAACGTTTTATCCTGCCGCTTTATTATTTTCTCTTTTATGTTTCTTGAAAACCCGCTTAATCATTCTGTAAAAAAAGGTTGGATAGAAGTTATCTGCGGCTCCATGTTTTCGGGCAAAACAGAAGAATTAATCAGGCGATTAAAGCGTGCAAAATTTGCAAAACAGAAAGTTGAAATTTTTAAACCCGCGGTTGATACACGCTACGATGAAGTGAAAGTTGTGTCACATGATTCCAATGAAATTCAATCTACACCGGTTCCGTCTTCTTCGAATATTTTATTGATGACTAGCGAAGTAGATGTAGTAGGAATTGATGAAGCTCAGTTTTTCGATTCTGAATTACCGAATGTGTGCAATCAACTCGCAAACTCCGGTGTACGTGTAATTATTGCCGGACTCGATATGGATTTTCTCGGAAAACCTTTCGGACCAATGCCCGCGCTGATGGCTTCTGCAGAATACATTACCAAAGTTCACGCAATCTGCATGCGCTGCGGAAATCTTGCCAATCATTCGTATCGCATAACCGAAGAAAATTCATTAGTGGTTTTGGGTGAAACAAATAATTACGAACCGCTGTGCAGAGATTGTTTTTACAAAGCACAAAACATGAAAACAAAATAATAATTTGTGAGTTCAATTAATTACACTTTATCCGAAATTTCTGAAATTGTTCAGGGAAAACTTCACGGAAATCATCCTGAAAATTCGGTGCGGCAGTTGCTGATTGATAGTCGCAAACTTGCGGGAGCCGAAACAAGTTTGTTTTTTGCCATTAAAGGCGAGCGCCACGATGCACATCGTTTTATTCCAGATTTGTATGCAAACGGCTTGCGCAATTTTGTGGTTACAACGCTTCCTCAAAGTTTGTATGAGCTACCCGATGCAAATTTTATTCTCGTTGGTGATACGCTGAATGCTTTGCAAACTCTGTGCGCTCATCACCGTAAACAATTCTCCATTCCCGTCATTGGCATAACAGGAAGCAACGGAAAAACAATTGTGAAAGAATGGCTGTATCAGTTGCTTCGCGAAGAGAAAAATATTGTGCGCAGCCCGAAAAGTTTTAACTCGCAGGTTGGTGTTCCGCTTTCGGTGTGGCAAATGAACAGCGAACACGAATTTGCTTTGTTTGAAGCAGGAATTTCACGCTCAGGTGAAATGGAAAAGCTGGAAAAAATAATAAAACCCACCACCGGAATTTTCACCAATATAGGACAAGCACACAGTGAAAATTTTTCTTCGCTGCTTGAAAAGACAAAAGAAAAACTCAAACTTTTCAAAGATGTTCAGGCGCTTATTTATTGCAAAGATTATCCCGAAATCCATGAAGCAGTAAAAGCAGATGAAGAGTTGAAAGACACGCAACTGCTTAACTGGTCAAAGAAAACGGCAGCAAATTTATTGATCGGTAAAATCACCAAATCTGCAACCGATACCGAAATTCAAGGCGTTTACAACAATGATTTTCTGCGCATAAAAATTCCGTTTACGGATGATGCCTCGGTTGAAAATGCCATTCATTGCTGGCTGTTCATGCTGTATTCCGGACACGAGAACAAAGAGATTGCTGAGCGTATGCTTATGTTGAGTCCTGTGGCGATGCGTTTGGAATTGAAAGAAGGAATTAACAACTGTTCAGTTATTAATGATAGCTATAATTCAGATTTGGGTTCGCTTGCAATCGCATTGGATTTTCTGGAACAGCAAAAGCAACATCCGAAAAAAACGGTCATACTTTCCGACATTCTGCAAAGTGGAAAAAACGAAGAAGCACTTTATAAAGAAGTGGCGGAAATGATAGAGCGGAAAAAAGTAAATCGTTTGATTGGTATTGGCGAAGCTATTTCGCGGCAGAAAAATTTATTCAATGTTGAAAAAGAATTTTATGCGGGAACAAAAGAATTTTTGAAAGAGTTTACTAACTCAATGTTCAGCAACGAAACCATTTTGTTGAAAGGTGCGCGCGTGTTTCGTTTTGAGGAAATAAATAATGTGTTGCAACAAAAAACACATGAAACAGTTTTGGAAATCAATCTCAACGCTGTTGCGCACAACCTGAACTATTTCCGCTCCATCTTAAAGCCTGAAACAAAAATAATGGCGATGGTGAAAGCGTTTTCATACGGAAGCGGCAGTTATGAAATTGCCAATATACTTCAGTTTCATCGTGTGGATTACCTTGCTGTGGCTTATGCTGACGAAGGAACTGAATTACGTAAAGCCGGAATTACCTTGCCGATTATGGTGATGAATCCAGAAGAGCAGAGTTACGATGCAATGATAAAAAATAACCTGGAACCTGAGATATATAACTTCCGTGTTCTGGGTATGTTTGAAGATGCCGTAAAACGCAATCGCACCGAAATAAAGCAGCCAATTCCTATTCATATTAAATTAGACACCGGCATGCACCGCCTCGGTTTTCATGAAAATGATTTGAATGAATTATTGGTGCGTGTAAAAAATAATTCGCTGCTGAAAGTGCAATCTGTTTTCTCGCACCTTGCCGGAAGCGAAGACCCGAAACATGATGAGTTTACCCGTTCACAGGGTGCGCAATTCACAAGAATGAGTGATAAAATTCGCGCCTATTTCAGTTACTATATTATGCGCCATATTTTGAATTCAGCAGGAGCAGTGCGTTTTCCTGATGCGCAGTTTGAAATGGTTAGACTTGGGATTGGCCTATATGGAATTGGCGCCAACGAAAAAGAGCAAACCAAATTGCAGAACGTGAGCACACTGCGCACAAGCATTTCCCAGATTAATAGCATTCCTGCAGGCGAAAGTGTCGGATACGGAAGAAGTGAAATGACACAACGTGCATTACAGATTGCAACCATCCCAATCGGCTATGCAGACGGATTAAGCCGCAAACACGGTAACAGGCGCGGAAAAGTCTTGGTAAATGATCAATTCGCGCCCATCATCGGAAACGTTTGCATGGACATGTGCATGATTGATGTAACTGATATTGCAGCCAAGGAAGGTGATGAAGTGATTGTATTCGGTGAAAAGTATTCTATCGCTGATTTTGCAAAAATTATGGAGACAATTCCTTATGAAGTTCTGACCAATGTTTCGCGCAGGGTGAAGAGGATTTATTTTCAGGAGTAGAGCCTCTGCTTCGTATTTTTACTTTTTTCCCACCGTGCAAAAATGGAAGTAGCTGGCACACATTTGACTTTGCCTGCGAACACATAAGCCCACCAAAAGGCAAAGTCAAAAGAGTGCAATCGCCAACGCTTTACAAATACCAAACAGCCGAATGAAAACTAATTTTTCTTGATACTGGAAAAAACCAAATCATTCAGAAAGGCAATAATTTCCGCTTCCTCTTTGGTTTTACCAAAGTCAGTAAGTGATGGAAGGTTATACATAAAGAAATTTTGAAAATGTGCCATTTCAATAATAGTAGAAGCTAATGACTTTGGGTATTTGTATTTAGGACTGCATTCTAAAATTATGTTTCCAATGACTGCACATAGGTCTTTGTAAGGTTTGAAGAATTGTTGCTTATTGTCTTCGCCTACTTGTTTGGTCAAATACGCTTTTGACCCTTCTGCAATTACAATTTGATGCAGTAAACTTTCATTCACATAACTGGTTTGCTCATCATCCTCAATTGTAGCAGCCAATAGTTTTATTACCCTTTTCAATTTCACTGTTGGGTCTTTTATATTATTCGTATGAAAGCTAATCTGGAATTCTACCCAACCCCAATACCATGAGGTTAAGTAAATCAACAGTTTATGTTTGTTTTCAAAGTAGCGGTAAACCCCTGCCTCCGTGGTGCCTATATCTTCTGCAAGTTTTTTGAAGGTAAACGCTTCAAAGCCATTCTTATCAATCATTTGAATACTGTGTTTGATAATTTTTTTGCCCAACTCTGTTCCTTCCGGGTTGCGGAGAAATAATCCTTCATTCATTTTTATCTGCAACTGTAGCTTCATATCCGGTTGTTTTGGGGTTTGCTTTAAAATCAAGGAGGCAAATATAGAATAAATAATTTTACAATTATTTTTGATAGTATTGCTATCAATATCAAAACTAATCCTATCTTTGCCCCCGTCAACCAAAAAACAAAAAATCATGGAGCTAAAAAATATGTTCAAAGAATTGAAGCACGACTTACCCGCAAGTATTGTCGTGTTTTTTGTGGCAGTCCCTTTATGTTTGGGTATTGCCCTTGCCTCGGGTGCACCCTTGTTTGCGGGTATTATTGCAGGTATTGTAGGCGGTATTGTAGTTGGTGTTGCTAGTGGTTCACCGTTGGGTGTCAGCGGACCCGCAGCAGGTTTGGCAGTTATTGTTTTAACTTCCATCGCTACACTTGGTGGTTCTTGGGAGGCCTTTTTAATGGCTGTTGTTTTAGCTGGAATTATCCAACTCATTCTGGGCTATGCCAAAGCGGGTTTTATTGCATACTTCTTTCCTTCATCGGTCATTAAAGGAATGCTGACAGGCATCGGGCTTTTAATAATCTTAAAACAAATTCCTCACGCTTTGGGCTGGGACAAAGATGTTGAGGGTGATGATGAATTTTTTCAGGCAGACGGGCAAAACACTTTTTCTGAAATTTTTCAAGCTCTTGACTTTGTAACTCCGGGTGCATTACTGATAGCTGGTGTTTCATTAGGAATATTGATACTTTGGGATACGGTACTGACTAAAAAGCACAAGATTTTCGGAATGATAAACGGGCCACTTGTGGTTGTCGTTCTTGGTATTGTAATGTTTAATTTATATCAAAACGGAACACTGAATTTTAGTTTAGCTGCTGACCAGGTAGTTAGAATTCCTGTTCCTGAAAACATTGCAGGTTTTTTCAGCCAGTTTACTTTTCCCGATTTTTCTGCAATCACAAATTTTGAAGTCTGGAAAATTGCAATCGTCTTAGCAATTGTTGCCAGTTTAGAAACCTTGCTATGTGTGGAAGCCACAGACAAAATGGACCCCCACAAAAGAATTACACCAACCAACAGAGAATTAAAAGCACAGGGATTGGGAAATGTACTATCAGGATTAATAGGTGGTTTGCCCGTTACACAGGTTATTGTTCGCAGTTCTGCTAACATTTCTTTTGGTGGAAAAACAAAAATGTCTGCCATTCTGCACGGAGTTTTTTTACTACTCAGTGCTTTGACAATTGCAAGCGTTTTAAATATGATACCCTTGGCAAGTTTGGCAGCCATATTACTAATGGTCGGTTACAAATTAGCCAAGCCCTCACTTTTTAAACAGATGTATAAATTAGGTCATGAGCAGTTTGTTCCTTTTATAGTTACAATAGTTGCCATTTTATTAACCGATTTATTAAAAGGTATTACTGCCGGAATGATAGTTGGCGGGGCTTATGCCTTGTATCACAGTTACAGGAATTCACACCACATGAAAGAAGTAATAACTTCCGAAAA
>CAMDBK010000022.1 GCA_945889235.1 Chitinophaga pinensis | reverse complement strand
TGGGAATTAAGACTGTGTCACAATGGTTGGGTCATACCTCAATCAAGTCAACGGAGGTATATGCGCAGGTGACAAAAAAGATATTATCTGATACAGCTCAGAAATTGAATGATGGAATCGCTGGAAAATAGTATTTTTGTCATAATGTTTGCAATTTCAAACAAATTGATTATCTTTGTTCAAAATTATGAACATTATGTATAAGAAAAAAATATTACTTATGCCATCTTCTCACAGGGTTTTAAAAGAACTTGGGGATAATATTAAACTGGCAAGGTTAAGGAGAAAATTAAGCACTGAACAGGTAGCAGAAAGGGCAAATATCAGTCGCTCAACCTTATGGCAAGTGGAAAAAGGTGCACCAAGCGTAGCTATGGGCATATACGGTCAAGTATTATTTGTCATTGGTCTCGACAAAGATTTGTTAAAAGTAGCAGCTGATGATAAGTTGGGAAGAAAACTACAAGATGCAGAATTGGTAGTAAAAGAAAGAGCACCTAAAAGAAACAGTAAATGAATGTAAAAAAAGAAATATTGGTTTATGCACATTGGCAGAGTCTCAAAGAGCCTATGCTAATGGGAACTCTTGCTGTTATTCCGGCAAAAGGGAACGAGGTATTTTCTTTTGAATATTCTGATGATTGGCTGAAATCAGGTTTAACGTATCAAATAGACCCAGATTTACAGCTTTATTCAGGGCGTTATTTTCCAAATGAAGAAAAAATGAATTTCGGAGTTTTCTTAGATTCCTGTCCAGACCGTTGGGGGCGAGTACTTATGGAACGAAAAGAAGCTGCTTTAGCAAGAAGAGAAAATCGTCCGGCAAAAAACTTACATGAATCAGATTTTTTGCTTGGGGTATATGATGGTCATCGCATGGGTGGGCTTCGCTATAAATTAAATGTAGAAGGAGACTTCCTGAATAATGACAAAGATATGGCCTCACCGCCATGGACATCACTCAGGGAACTGGAATATGCAAGCAAGAAATTTGAAGAAGATAATTCTAATGACGAAGAATTAATAAAATGGATTAATTTACTTATTGCTCCTGGTTCTTCCCTGGGGGGAGCAAGACCTAAAGCCAGTGTTTCTGACGCTAAGAACAATCTATGGATAGCAAAATTTCCAAGCATTAAGGACACTAAAGATATAGGGGGGTGGGAAATGGTTGTAAACAAACTCGCTGAAATGTCGGGACTAACTGTTGCTGAAAGCACTGTTAAAAATTTCAACAACAGCTATTATACTTTCCTCACAAAAAGGTTTGACAGAAATGAAAATGGAGAGCGAATCCATTTTGCATCAGCAATGACTATGCTCGGATATAAAGATGGGGATGGGCATGGTACAGGGGTTAGCTACCTTGAAATAGCAGAGTTTCTCATGAAAAATGGTGCAGATGTGAATGCAGACCTTGAAGAAATATGGAGGCGCATAGTATTTTATATCTGTGTGAAAAACACGGACGACCACTTGCGTAATCATGGTTTCCTGTTGACAGAAAAAGGGTGGAGATTATCCCCAGCGTATGATATCAATCCAAATGAATTTGGAACCGGATTAAGCTTGAATATTTCAGAAAAAGATAACGCTCTTGATTTAGAGTTAGCATTGAGTGTTGCAGAATATTTTCGAGTTGATAAGCCAAAGGCAGTGGAAATAATAAATACAATAAAAGGTTCTGTGAGAGATTGGAGAAAAGTAGCACAGGATTTAGGGCTATCCAAATCTGAACAAGATAAAATCAGTAATGCCTTTGAACACTTATAAATTTCGTTAACGCTTCGTCAGTATGGGAAGAATGCTACATGCTGTTGGTAACGAATCGCATGTGAGAGTAGCCTCGAATTCGCTCGCGACCTCCACAATAGAGGCGTAAAACACTGAGTTTTACGCCTCTTCTTGTTTATCAAGGGTTTACGCTTTTCATTAAGAGACGTTAGGTGACAGTAGAAGACAAAAATGTTTCAGTAATGCTTCAGCAGTTTTATCTTAAACTAAACAAGGTGATATAAAATATTCACTTTTAGTCTATCTTATTTGTCATTGAACTAATGTATTAAACTCTTACCTTGTCAGAAATGGATATAAAATTTTTATAATCATACTTCTTATATCTTACAAATTGTGTTTTCTTTTTTCTCAAAGCATATAGTTCATTCTTCGTTTGAATATAATACCAAAGTTCCGGTGGTGTATGTGAAAAAGAACTTAATTTGAAAACAATATCAGTATTTAACTTTCTTTCTCCTTTCAGATATTTATACAAATTTGTGTCTTTCATTTCAAACACATTTGCTAATTTCCGTTGTGTAATATTTAATGACTTTAAATATAATTTTACAAAGTCAAGAATTAGCATTTCATTTTCAATATTCTCATTCTCTATATAATCCTCCATTTGATATTTAATCGCAAGTAAATCATTTCTTAATTTTCTCTCTGGTGATTGTTTCTTAGATTCTGTCAAAATGAATTCTCTTAGACTTTTCATCTTAGTATCATTCCAAATTTTACTTTCCTCTAATTCCACAGTAGTTGCAGAAATCTTTTTTTCTTTATTTGATTGAGTTTTCATTGATATAAATTTTAAGTTGCTTCTAAATATTTTTCGATTAAGGTTTCTCCGTCCTCCGGCAAAATATACATTGTTGTTTCAGAAAATTTCCGGGCTTTATATTTTCTGCTATACAGAGTCATTAGTTTTTCCTGGTCTTTTTCGTTTTGCTCCTGAACATCAAAAGCTAACCATCCTCTGTATTCCCCACTCCCTAATGCAAAACTAAGCCTACAAGCGAATGCAATCAAACAACCAGCGACCCAATCATATTTCTTTTCATCTCCTTTATTATGGGGAGCAATTTCAATATAAGCCATATAAGGCTCCAGTTCATGTCTCATTTTATAAATCAGGCATCCTTCAATATTCTCAGGAGTTTCCTCTGCAATTAAAACATAAGTATGAGCACTTTTATCCTTAGCATGTCTGGGAAAATTAAACCTCCATCCATCCTGAATCGATGGTAAAGTAAATCCCTTGCCATTTATTATTTGAGCATCAATTAAATCCTTACTATCTATTTTAAGTATTTTTACTTTCATCATCAGCAAAGATACAAATAATAATTATACAAAATGTATAATTTATACAAATTGTATAATTAAATTAAGGAAATCGTGCAAATTCACGAATTTCCTTAATTAAAATGAAGTTTTCAGAGAAATATAAAGGCATATTAAATTTTTTAATGATTGATAATCTACTTCAAGAAAAAATTCGACTAATAAAATCTGTTTTCAAAGGCAGAGAAGATGTGTTTGCTGTTCGCTGGGAGCAGGAAAAGAAAAATGGTTACATGCTTGCATATTTTTATGACCCGTATCTCTACCGGGCACATAAAATGAAAGGTGGAACTTTTCAGAACTACAAAGACAAAACGTATTTAAAACTTACCGACCAAGAAATTGCAAAGCACTTAAACGGAGAACAACTGATTGGAGTGTATCCGTTATTACAAGACAATACCTCAAATTTTATTGTAGCCGATTTTGACGAAGCAAATTGGGCAGATGATGCAAGAAAATTTCTGAAAGCATGTAACGCAAAAAATATTCCTGCATACCTGGAGCGCTCCCGTTCAGGCAATGGGGGCCATGTGTGGATTTTCTTTGACCAACCCTACCCCGCAATCAGAAGTAGAAAAATTTTCATCTCGATACTTGAACAGTCAGGAGCATTTTCGTTATTTGATAGGAGTTCAAGCTTTGACCGCCTGTTTCCAAATCAGGATTTTCTTTCAGGAAAAGGGTTAGGAAATTTGATTGCGTTGCCGTTATTCAAAAAAACTTTGGAACAAGGGAATAGTTGTTTTATTGATTCCGAAACCATGCAGCCAATACATGATCAGTTTGAATTTCTGAAAAACATAAATAGAGTTTCCATTTCAGAATTAGATAAATTTTATCAATCGGTTTCTACATCCACCATTTCAGCTTTACCAAAAGCAACCAATGGAAAGTTAGTCATTGCATTAAGCAATGAAGCAAGAATAAGCCGTGATGGAATGACAACTCCTTTGATAAATTTTCTAAAAGAGGAGCTAAATTTTACCAGCACTGAATTTATTATCAAAAAGAAAATCGGAAGAACCACTTTCGGAACTGAACGCTATTTCAAATTTGTTGAAGAAACAGAAAACGAAGTTGTTGTTCCAAGAGGTTTCACCGGAAAATTATTACGTTTTTGCAGGGAAAACAAAATTGAACATGATTTCGTTGATGAAAGAAATAAACTGAAAGCAATTCCATTTTCATTTAATGCTAAACTAAGGGAGCATCAGCAAGCAGTTATTGAAACGATTTCTAAGAAAGATTTAGGTGTAATCGTAGCCCCACCGGGTTCAGGAAAAACAATCGTTGCGTTGAAAATTATTTCCGAAAAACAGCAACCGGCTTTAATCATTGTTCACAGAAAGCAATTGGTTGACCAATGGACAGAAAGAATTGAAACTTTTCTTGGCATACCCAAAAATGAAATCGGAAAAATCGGGCAAGGGAAAAGCAAGGTTGGAAATAAAATTACAATTGCAACCATTCAAAGTTTAGCAAAGGAACTTGATAAACCAGAAGCAGAGAATATTACAACTGCTTTCGGAACTATTATTATTGATGAATGTCACCACATTCCTGCCGTGACATTCAGAAATACGATTGCGAAGCTTCAAACTTTTTATCTCTATGGCTTGACAGCAACACCATTCAGAAAATATAATGATGGCAAACTAATTTTCATTCATTTAGGAGAAGTGATTTCTGAGATTAAGCCAAGTGAGATTAGCACAGCACAACAAGCAAAAATTATTATCAGAAATACAGAACTTGATGTTCCTTTCAATTCAAAGACAGACCAATTTGAAACACTATCAAAAATTCTTATTCACGATTCAGCAAGGAATAAATTCATTCTTGAGGATGTAACCCGCGAATTAAAAATTGGTAAAAAAGTTGTGATAATCACTGAAAGAAAGGAGCACATTGATTCTCTAAATCAGTATCTGAAACAATCTTATGAAACGATAACATTGAGTGGTGATGATTCAGAAAGCAATAGAACTTCAAAATGGAAAATTCTGAAAGAAGGAAACTATCAAGTGCTGATTACAACAGGGCAATTCTTTGGAGAAGGGACGGATTTGCAAAACGCCAATTGTTTGTTTCTTGTTTATCCATTTTCGTTTGAAGGAAAACTGATTCAATACATTGGTAGAGTTCAGCGTTCAGAAGTTACTCCAACTATTTATGATTACCGTGATATAAAAATTGACTATCTGAATAAACTGTTTCTGAAACGAAATACCTTTTACAGAAAGATTGACAAGCAAGCCACTTTGTTTGATGAACCAACGGAAGAAATTACAGATACAAGCACCATTACTATTGATCGGCAAATAAAAATTCAAATAGAACAACTTGAATTTCATTACGGCAGTGTTGTATTCAAGCACTTCATTCCTGAATTGGAAACCGAACTTGAATTTGAAATTGAGAATCTTGAAGTAAGACCCGAGTTTGAAATTTTGAAGCCCTACTTTGCAAAAGCACTTAAATCAAAGAATGTAAAAGTTGATATTCATGCTGAGTTTGAAAACGAAAAACTTATTTCTCAATTGGCTACATCACATGATGTCGAGAAAATAAATCGTGAAGTAATAGAAGGCGTAAAGTTCACTTTTGTATCAAAAAATATTTTAGGAAAATCTTTGCTGCAAAATGAAAATCTATTAGACATCAATCAAATTCAGGGAGAGAATAAAAATACCCTTTACAGTTCAGGGGAAGAACTGTTAGAAGATATTTTGAAAAGGGGAAACTTCAAGCACCATAAACAATTGCGCTTCTTATCACAGAGACACGACAGAAGCACCCTGAAGATTCGTTTTGTGCTAAGTCCTTTCTCATTTGTTTTTCTAATGACAGGCAAGGAGCAGTTTCATATTATTCTGGAAACTTTGGACACAGAAGAAGCAACCTACTTATGGCATTTCGCTAAGGATAAATCGACACTTAAAATGAAATTGAAAGCAATAGACCAACATCTTAACATCATAAGAAATAAGGGCAGACAGGTTTTCCTTGAAAGCCAGCCAACTAATTTTTGTCGTATTTTGCACGACTATTCTGATGAAAAGAAAGGGTTTATTGTCTGGAAGGGTTTACTTGAAGAACAGGTTTACTGATATATGCCTCATAATTAACGTTTACGTAACGTTTCAGCGGTTTTCTTCTATTTGCACATACTCTTCCAATAGCATATTTTTAATGTTCGTTTACGCTCGCGACCTCCACACCAGAGGCATGAAACTCAATAGTTTCATGCCTCTTTTTCTTAATACCAATCATGCATTATTTTTGTAATTTTCGCAACCAAAATTTATTAAACCCTAACAATAAAAATCTAAATCATGAAGAAAAATATCGTTTACCTGCTGCTGCTTTTAGTTGCTGCAACACCGGTTCTTGCCCAAAAAGAAAAGAAAGTTGACCCCAAACACGTTAATCTTTTCAAAGACGCAAAAGTGGAAACCGATGATTATATCGTTGAAGTGGTGGACATCATCAACCGCATGGAAGAAGCTAAATGCAAAGTAAAAATCACCAACAAAACAAACGATTACCTCATTTGGAATCCTTCCGAATCTGCTTTTAAATTCGAGTTTGGTGAGTTTAAACCCAAAGAAAAAGAAGTAGTAATTAAACCCAACGATAAAGAATCAAAAGTCCTGAATGTAGTTGGTGATACACGTTTCCATGTTCAGTCATTCAGCCTTGATATAAAAGGAATGTCAAAAGTTGCTTCCACCGGAACTATGGTAATGGCACCCGATTTTCAGTTGCCTGCTTCCATGAATGATTTCACTGCCGGCCCTTTCAAAGTTTCCCTGCTTGCAGTAGACAAAAAAACCGACCTCACAGCCGGTAGCTTCCGTGTTACCTACACCGGCAACGATATCGGTTTAGTTGATGCCAATAAAATAGCCGTACGCACCGAAAAAGAACAGGAGTTCGCCAGTGCCCGCACCGATTACAAATTACAACTGCTCAAAAAAGGCGATGACGATAAATTCAATTTCTATTTTAAAGTCCCCGCCAGCCATGTCGATATGCAGTTCGCAACCCTATGGATAATCTTCCGCAATGCCTTTCAGGAAAGCAAGAAAGTTGCCATTGCCGGAACCAATGTTCCCTTTGAATTTGATGCGGGCTTAACAGACGCAAAGAATAAATAATTAATCAACAGCTATAATATAATTGCAGCCCCGATAATTTTATTGGGGCTGTTTCATTTAGTCAAATTCATTTCACTATTTACGGGTTTTCAGGGTTCTTAATTTTTAATATATTTACATGCTTTTGAAATCATAATACCAGTAATGAAAACCAGTTTACGCGGTGCTTTTTGTTCTTCTGTTTCCTGCTTCCTGCTTCTTACCTCTTGCTTCTCTCTCCACGCCCAGCAATGCTGCGATGTTCCCGGCTGGCAATGGGTAGTGCAAATTGACATTGACAATACCTATCCCGGAAACACCGCCCACGCCAACTACCAGGTTTTATTAATCGTTGATACCCAAACCCCTGTTGCAGCAGGCCACATGGATGCCGCCATCGGTGCCGATATCCGCTTCACCGACAATACCTGCGGACCCTTTCTTGATTACTGGATGGAAACCGGTTTCAACACCACAGCTACCCAAATATGGGTGCTCGTTCCCACTATTCCTGCCAATGTAGTAACTACATTATTTATGTATTACGGAAATCCCGCTGCCCTTCCCGTCAGCAATTTCCCCGCTGTCTTTCCCAGTGTTTATACCCTCAATGCCGCAGCCTCTTTATCCGGTGTTCAAACCTATGATTGGATTGACATTCAGGCAGGCGGAACAATAAATTTAGTTCAGGGCGCAACACTCACACTCAATGCCCGGAAAGTAATTGTTGCGGGAACCATCAATGGTAATAACTGCGGTTTCGGAGCAGCATCAGGTCCCGGTGCAGGCGGCAATGGTGGTGGAAGCAGCGGTGGTGGTGGTGGTGGCTATGGTGGTGCGGGTGGTAGCGGAAGATGTCCCGGAGGAAACAGCGGTGCTGCCAGCGGAACTCCAAGTGGTGTAGATATAAATATGGGTTCCGGTGGCGGTGGTTCAGATTGTAATCCCAATGTTGGCGGTGGTGGAGCAGTAACTATTCAGGCAGGCGTAGCGCAAATAACAGGAACAATAAGCATGAACGGTGGTTCCATGGGCGGCAATTGCAACGAAGAAGCTGCAGGCGCAGGTTCCGGTGGCGGAATAATCATTCAGGCCGATTATGTAGATGGAACAGGCGCACTGAATGCACGTGGCGGAAACGGACAAAGCAGCAGCAACAAAGAAGGCGGTGGTGGTGGTGGTGGTGGAAGAATTAAACTTTTCTATTGTCAGGCTAATACTTTTTCAGGAACAACAAATGTTACAAGGGGAACTCCCGGCCCAGGAGGTCAATGCAGTGCTGATGATGCCGGTGCCGGAACTTCTACCGCAAATCTAACAACGTGTCAAAATATTACCTATGGCCCCGAAAATCCTATCCGCATTGTTCCTGTTGCCTCCTTCACCACAGCCGATGTCTGCCTTGGCACAGCCGCCACCTTCACCGATGCAACTACTATTCCGCTTCCCGCCACTATTGTAAGTTACGACTGGGATTACGGTGATGCCACACCACAAGGCAATACCCAAAATGCAACCCACACCTATGCAGCAGCAAACACCTACAATGTTATACTTTCAGTAACCTCTGATGAAGGCTGTGTAGATACCTACACCACAGCAATTACAGTTAACCCAATCCCCGCTGTAGACTTCACCTTTGTCAATCAATGCAATGGAACAGCAATACCCTTCACAGATAATTCCACAGTTGCAGCACCATCTGTAATTGCAGGCTGGGCCTGGGATTTTGACAATGATTTAACTCCTGATGATGTAACACAAAACCCTAATTTCATTTTTCCCGCTGCCGGAAATTATACCGTTGGGCTTGGTGTACAAAGCGATGCCGGATGTGTGAATGCAATTACACATTCTATAACAGTGTACCCAAATCCTGTTGCCAACTTCACCGCTGCTGCGGTTTGCGAAGGAAATACAACAACCTTTGTAAACACTTCTACCGGAAACCCCAACGCCTGGACATGGGATTTTGGTGATGCCACACCAACAGACAACACGCAGTTTCCAACACACGCTTACGCAACTTCCAATACCTACAATGTGCAGCTTAGTGTAAGCACCGCCAACGGATGCACACACGATACCACAAAAACTGTTGATGTCAATCCTTATCCTGTAGCAGATTTTTCAGGAACCGATGTCTGCGAAACGGCACAAAGTATTTTCACCGATAACTCTTCAATTCCCGCTCCCGCTGTAATTATCAATTGGGACTGGGATTTTGATAACAACGGCTCTATTGATAACACCACACAAAATCCTTCTTATGTTTTTCCTGTTGACGGAACTCATGATGTACTTTTAACCGTTACTTCAACAGGCGGATGCACCGATAATTTATTGGTTACCGTCACCGTTTTTCCTGGAGTGGTAAGTGATTTTACATTTACCGATGTTTGCCTCAATGAAGTTACCGACTTCACCGACCAGAGCACCGTTACCTCCGGAATAATTATAAGCTGGGACTGGAACTTCGGTGATAATACCGCACACGATAACACACAGAACACAACGCATACTTATGCCTCTGACGGCACCTTCACCGCCAGCCTCACCGTTGTTTCCGATAACGCTTGTTCAAGCATATACAGCGAAGATATAACAGTGTACCCACTTCCTAATGCAGATTTCTCTTCAACAAGTGTTTGCGAAGGTGATCCTACAGTGTTTAGTGACTTAAGCAATGTAAGTTCAGGCAGCATCAGCTTATGGACGTATAGCTTTGGCGACAATACTGTTTCTGCCCCACAAAATCCTTCGCATACCTATTTGGTAGCAGGAACCTACAATGCACAATTATTAGTTGCTACTGCGTTTGGTTGCCTCGACAGCATCACTAAACCGGTAACCGTTCACCCGCTTCCCGTAGTTGATTTTGAAGCTGTACCTGATAACGGCTGCATGCCGCTGGATGTAAATTTCAACGACATTAGCACCATTGCAACAGGCAATAATGTAAACTGGGTATGGACGATTGAAACAGCCGGAACAATTAATGAACAAAACACTTCCTTCACCTTTCCAAATGCAGGATTGTACGATGTTACATTAACTGTTACCTCCGACATGGGTTGCACCACAACAGTAACACAAAGCAATGTTGTAACCGTAAGTCCTAAACCTTTTCCTGCTTTTTCTTTCAACCCGCAAATCACCGAAATACTATATCCTGAAATTACCTTCACCGACCTTTCATCAGGCAACCCAACGCAATGGAACTGGCAGTTCGGAACGGGCGACAGTTCTGATGTGCAAAACCCCGTTTACAATTTTCCCGACACCGGAAGATTTACCGTTGTACTTGAAATAGTAAATCAATATGGTTGCATTGACACGGTGAGCCACACCGTAATTATAACACCGTCCTTTACCATTTACGTTCCCAACTCTTTTTCTCCGAATGATGATGGCGTGAATGATATTTTTCTTCCAAAAGGCATCGGCTGGCGCGATTATCAGTTACGCGTGTTCAGCCGCTCGGGCGACCAGGTTTTCAGCAGCTTTGAGCCCACTCTCGGCTGGAACGGCAAAGTTCGTGACTCTGACCGTTTCTCCATTCCTGATGTATACGTGTGGCGCGTTTATGTCCGCGATAATTTAAACCGCGTTCAGGATTATTTTGGAACAGTGACCTTAGTCAGGTAGCAAATATGACCGAAGATTTCCTCCACTACGTTTGGAAATACAAAGCATTCAATCTTTCCGGACTAAAAACTTTGGAAGGTGAATCAATTCAAATTATTAAAACAGGTGAACACAATCAGGATGCAGGCCCTGATTTTTTTAATGCACGCCTTAAAATCGGAAACACAACCTGGGCAGGCAACATTGAAATACACATAAAGTCCAGCGACTGGAAAAAGCATTTTCACAACAACAACGGCAATTACAATAATCTGATTCTCCATCTTGTTTATGAAAACGATGAAGCAGTTTCTCATTCAGGAAAGCCTGTTGCAACTGCAGAACTCAAAACCTTGATTGATATAAATCTGTTAAGCAGGTACACAGAGTTGATGCTGACAAAACAATGGATTCCCTGTGCTAATCAACTTAACACCGTACCATCGTTTGTTTTAAATAATTGGTTAGAGCGTTTGTTAATTGAGCGTTTGGAACGAAAAGAAAAAACAATTTCCACACTTTTAGAACTGAACAAAAACAATCTGGAAGAAACATTTTACATTCATCTTGCCCGCAATTTCGGATTAAAAGTTAATGATGTTCCGTTTGAGTTACTGGCAAAATCAGTACCCAATTCATTTCTCGGAAAGCACAGGAGCAGCCTCTTTCAGGTGGAAGCACTATTGTTCGGACAATCAGGTTTATTGGAAAAGGATTTAAAAGATGATTACCCGAATCAACTGAAGAAAGAATATTTATTTCTTCAGAAAAAATTTTCATTAAAACCAATTGAATCACATCTTTGGAAATTTCTCAGGCTTCGCCCTGTTAATTTTCCTACTGTGCGGATTGCGCAACTGGCATCACTTATTCATCATTCATCGGGTTTGTTTTCAAAAATAATGGAAGCAGCAGATGTTAATGTATTAAGAAAATTATTAAACGCTGAAGCATCTGAATACTGGACTACACATTATGTTTTTGATAAATCCTCAACTTCAAGAATTAAGAAACTTGGAGCTGTTGCAATGGATAGTATTATTATCAATACCATTATTCCGTTTATGTTTATTTATGCTGACTATCGTGGCTTGCAGGAATATAAAGACAAAGCTGTCAGCTTTCTTGAACAAATGACTTCAGAGAAAAATAACATCATTGAAAAATTCAAGGGTCTTGGAATAAAATCAAATCATGCTGCAAACAGTCAAAGCCTGCTTGAATTGAAAAATGAATATTGTACTTTTAAAAAATGTTTAAATTGCGGCATCGGAATTTCACTTTTAAAAAAATAAAGCAATGAATTCGCTGAAAGAAAAACTGCAATCCTTTTTAGAGTTTAATGTTTTTGGCGTTTGTACCTGGCTGGGCGAAAAGCTTGGAATGAAGAGCGCTACCATACGTCTTTACTTTATTTATTTATCATTCTTCACAATTGGTTCGCCCATCATTATCTATTTGTTTTTTTCTTTCATTCTTGAGCATAAAGAGTATTTTAAACCCCGTAGTCTGCGTCAGCAACAGAAAAGAATCTGGGATTTATAATCTGACTTTACAAACCTGCCATCCATGATTTTTTCACAGTTCCGTCAACTGTATCTTCCCATTATTCTTATCACCTTAATTTTTGTTTTCGGTATTGCCGGTTACATGGTAATTGAAGACTACAATTTTCTGGAGGCGTTGTACATGTCTGTAATAACCATTGCTACTGTGGGTTTCAGTGAAATAAAACCGCTAAGTGATGCCGGCAGAATGTTTACTGTAGTTCTCATTATCACAAGTATTGGTACATTTGCGCTTGCCATTACCCGAATAACAAAGTATGTTATTGATGGCGAGTTTCAAAGCATTTTCAGGAATTACAGATCAGACAAAAAAATACAGAAATTGAAAGATCACGTTATCATTTGCGGTTACGGCAGAAACGGAAAACAAGCAGCCAGCCGCCTGAAATCACACAAAACCCCTTTTGTTATTGTTGAAAGTAATGAAGACGGAATAGATTCATTTGTTGACTTTGACCGCGAATTAATAATAATCGGTGATGCCACGCATGATGAGGTTCTGATTAAGGCAGGAATAAAAAATGCCCGTGCAATTATTACAACGCTTCCTAAAGATGCCGATAATCTTTTTGTGGTGCTTACTGCCCGCGTTATTCAACCCAATATTAAAATTATAAGTCGTGCATCGGATGAACACTCAGATGTTAAACTAAAAAGAGCAGGTGCTAACAATGTAATAATGCCTGACAAAATTGGTGGTGCACACATGGCTTCGCTGGTTTTAAAACCAAATATTGTTGAGTTTATTGATGTGCTTACCGGTGGCGGTGATATTGAATTTCACCTGGATGAAATTAGCGGTGAAGATTTGCAGGACGAAATTCACGGAAAGACTATTCGCGAGCTTGAAATCAGAAATAAATTCGGAGCAAATATTGTCGGGTTCAAAACTTCTGAAGGGCAATACATCATCAATCCTTCACCCGATACAATTATAAAACCTGATTCACGGATTTTTGTTTTGGGAACGCATGAACAGATAAATCATCTGCGTAAAGAATTCAAGCAGTTATCATAACAATGAAGAAAACAATACTGGTAACGGGTTCCAATGGTTTGCTTGGACAAAAAATAGTTTACAAACTTTTACAACGCACGGATGTAAATCTTGTAGCTGCTTCAAAAGGTGAAAACAGGTTGATTGAAAAAAATGGATACACCTATATCAATCTTGATATTTCAAAATTAGAGGATGTTCGCATTGCGATTAAAAAATTTAAACCGCATGTAATCATCAACACCGCAGCAATAACCAATGTTGATGCTTGTGAAGTTCAGCGTGAAGAGTGTTGGGCAGCAAATGTTACAACTGTAGAAAATTTTGTGAAGGTTCTTTCTCCCCTCTCCCTCGGAGAGGGGCTAGGGGGTGAGGCTCCTCATTTCATCCATCTCAGTACTGATTTTGTTTTTGACGGAGAAGCCGGTCCTTACAAAGAAGAAGACCAACCCAATCCCCTGAGTTATTACGCTCTTTCAAAATATGAATCGGAAAAAGTATTACAGAAAAGTAACATCAGTTGGGCAATTCTGCGAACCATTATCGTCTACGGAATTGTAGATAACATGAGCCGTTCCAATGTGGTGTTGTGGGCAAAAGGCGCTTTGGAAAAAGGACAAACTATTAATGTTGTTGATGATCAATTCCGTTCTCCAACTCTTGCAGAAGATTTGGCAGATGCCTGCATCAGTGCAGCTGATAAGAAAGCCAAAGGAATTTTTCACGTTTCAGGAAAAGACATCATGAGCATTCTTGAATTGGTTTACCGCGTAGCTGATTTCTGGAAATTAGATAAGTCAATCGTGCGGCCCATAAAATCTGATACCTTGAATCAGGCTGCCAAACGCCCGCCACGCACAGGTTTTATCCTAGACAAAGCTTACCGTGAACTGGATTATAAACCACATTCGTTTGAAGAAGGGTTGCAAATTCTGGATACCCAACTCAAAGAAAAAGGGTAACAAAAATTATTTATTTTAGCTGAATAAAACATTCAGCTGTGTCGCTCAAAACGTATTTACAAAGTTTATTCAGTCAAAGAAAGTTCAAAAAAAAGAAGAACACAGAATCTTCTTTCAGCAATTATTTGCGCGACTATTTTACCTTTCACAAGGAGGAAAAGAGTGGTATTCTTCTTGTTCTTATTCTGATATTATTTTTTAGTGTTGGCACCTTTGCGTATCGTTTTTATCATACGCAAACTATTTATGATACTGGCGGTTTTAAAAAACAAGTAGATGAATTTATTGCCAGCGCAGAAATGAAACAAGATGCAGATTCAGCTAAACAAATCATCGCTGATGAAATTTCAAGTCCTTCAAAACCTTCTGCTGTACTCTTTGCATTTAACCCGAATACAGCTACAGAAGAAGATTTTATTAAACTTGGTTTAAGCAAAAAACAAGCATCCGGAATTCTTAATTACCGCAACAAGGGCGGTAATTTCCGTAAGAAAGAAGATTTTGCGAAAATGTATACTATCAGTAAAGAAGAGTATCAGCGACTGGAAGCTTTTCTTTCAATTCCTGAGGAAAAGAAAGAAGAGAAGTATTTCACAGAACAAAAAATTTATCCTGAGAAAAAAGAATATCCCGCCAAACAAACCGTGCTTGTTGAAATCAATACCTCTGATTCACTGGAACTGATAAAAGTGAAAGGTATCGGACCTTACATTGCCATGAAAATTATTGAACTGAGAACAAAATTGGGAGGTTTTTACAGCAAAGAACAATTGAGGGAAGTGTACAGAGTTGATTCTGCACGGTACGCTGAGATTGAACCTTTTCTTACTGTTGACCCTTTTGAAGTGAAACAACTAAACATCAACAAAGCAACTGTTGATGAGCTGAAAAATCATCCGTATATCCGCTACAATATTGCCAATTCTATCGTTAGTATCCGTCAGCAACATGGCAATTACAAAACTGTTGACGACATAAAAAAATCACATTTGGTTACTGAGGATGTTATGCGTAAAATTGCGCCCTATTTGACCGTTGACTAAGTGATTGAACAAAAATTAAAAGCAGCCATTCGCGATATTCCTGATTTTCCAAAACCGGGAATTTTATTTAAGGACATCACTCCTATTTTGATGGATCCTAAATTGTGTCGCGATATTGTAAATGAATTTATAAAACGCATTGACGGAACACCTGTTGATGCCATTGTTGGTATTGAAAGTCGCGGATTTTTTTTCGCTCTGTTATTAGCTGAACAATTAAATGTTCCTTTTATTCCTGCACGCAAACCAGGGAAATTGCCTTACAAAACTGTTTCTTATTCCTACAATTTAGAATACGGAAGCGCAACCATAGAAATGCACACCGATGCAATTAAAAAAGGCTGGAACGTATTGGTGCATGATGATTTGCTGGCAACGGGTGGCACCGCCTGTGCTGCTGCCGAATTAGTAAAAATGCAAGGAGGAAACGTTTCTGCTTTTGCTTTTATTGTGGGGTTAAATTTTTTAAACGGAGAAGAACAACTCAAAAAATATTCAAAAGAAATAATCAACTTGGTAAACTATTAAACCAATCTTCGATAATCATAAAAATCATAATAATCAGCGTTCTATACAATGGAATTTACCGAAAACGAAAACCAGAAAATGATTGCGCAAATGGTGCGCGATTTTGCAGATAAAGAAATACGACCGAAGTTTATGGAGTGGGACGAGAGTCAGGAATTTCCTGTTCCTGTTTTCAAGAAACTGGGTGAACTTGGTTTGATGGGAGTCTTAGTTCCCACAGAATATGGTGGTTCGGGTTTTGGATATTTTGAATATATCACAGCCATTGTTGAAATATCAAAAGTGTGCGGTTCTATTGGGCTTTCGCTTGCTGCACACAACTCACTTTGCACCGGACACATTATGTATTTCGGGAACGAAGAGCAGAAGAAAAAATATTTAACAAAGCTGGCTACTGCTGAATTCATTGGTGCGTGGGGTTTAACAGAAACCAACACCGGTTCTGATTCAGCACGTATGTTAACCATTGCAGAAAAAGACGGTGACTATTATGTACTGAACGGAGCAAAGAATTTTATCACACATGGAAAATCAGGAGATGTAGCTGTAGTAATTGCGCGCACCGGAGCAAAAGGTGATTCACGCGGAATGACAGCATTCATCATTGAAAGAGGAACACCCGGTTTCAGCGCAGGTAAAAAAGAAAACAAATTAGGAATGCGTGCCTCCGAAACAACAGAATTGATTTTTCAGGATTGCCGCGTTCATAAAAGTCAGGTGATGGGGCAGGAGGGAGAAGGATTTATTCAAGCCATGAAAGTATTGGATGGAGGAAGAATTTCCATTGCTGCACTTGGTTTGGGAATTGCAAAAGGTGCGTATGAAGCGGCACTTAAATATTCAAAAGAGCGTCAGCAATTCGGACAACCGATTTCAAATTTTCAGGCAATATCATTTAAGCTTGCCGATATGGCAACACAGATTGAAGCAGCTGAACTATTGATTTATCAGGCTGCTGATATGAAGAACAGAGGCGAGCGCATGACCAAGGAAGGTGCGATGGCAAAATACTATTCATCGGAAGTTGCAGTAAGAGTTTCAACTGAAGCGGTGCAGATATTTGGCGGTTACGGCTACACCAAAGATTTTCCGGTTGAGAAGTTTTACCGTGATTCAAAATTGTGCACCATTGGCGAAGGAACTTCTGAGATACAGAAATTAGTTATTTCAAAAAGTATATTGGCGTAAGACTGCGTTTGCTGTCATGCTGAACGTAGTCGAAGGGTTGTATTATATCTTTGTTATATATGAAAAAGGTAGTTCTTCTGCTAACGTTGCTGACAGGTTGGGTTAATTCATACTCACAGATTCTGGCGGGGCATGAACTCTGGGCATATACTGATATAATTCCGGATACATTAATAGACTATGTTGGTTGTACTACTAACACCGTTATTGAAAATTATTATATTGATATTAATGAGGATTCTCAAAACGATTTTCGAATAAATGCTTCTTGCAGTGGTGGATTGGGTGGTCAATCTCGGAGTATCACAATTACACCATTAAACCCAGATATGTTTATCAGATTGGGGCGTATTGATTCTGTGTATAACAACTATCAGAGTTATTGGCAGGTAGCCAAGGTGGCCATGCCACTTTATTATGGTGATACCATTAATCCTGATGATGCAGAATGGAATAGTTTACCGATGTTCTTGACTTTAAGCAGTAATAGTGCAGGAACCTTTCAGTTTGTCAATGATTGGGTGGATACAATTGATGAATATATCGGTATAAAGTATCAAACCATTTCAGATACCACTTACGGTTGGATAAGAGTGTATTGCCCAAATGCAGGTCGATGTTATGTGAAAGACTATTCTTTTGGTACGCCAACCCCCGGTTGTGCAGACACCACTTACAACCCCATCATTACCGCCTCCGGCCCATTAACAGTATGCTATGGCGACACGATTATTTTAAATGCCGAAAACGGTTATGATGCTTATTTATGGTCAACCGGTGATACAACACAAAGTATTTCAGTAAGCGATTCAGGAGATTATTTTGTAAGTGTATTGGTTGATACGTGTTGGTTTGGTTCTGATACAATTGAAATAGGTATCAGCAATCCTAATCCTATAATCTATGAAAGTGGTGACACACTCTTTTGTATTCCATCATTCGCATCTTATCAATGGTATTTAAACGGTCAACCAATAGCAGGAGCAATAAACCAATTCCATTGTTGGGAAGTATCTGGTAATTATGAAGTTTTTGTTATAGATAGTTTTGGCTGCACAGCAATGTCTCCGATAGTAGAAATGGCTCCGGCAAAAACAAATACTACATGCGGCAATACCCCGGGAAGCATAATTGATAATAATAAAGCTATTTTCAAAATCTACCCCAACCCCGCCACCGCCCAAATCACAATAGAATTTCCGGCAACAGCAAACTACAAAAATGCCGAACTAAGCATACAAACTATTACCGGGCAGGTGGTAAATCAATTGATAATTGACAATGAGAAATTGACAATTGATGTCAGCCGTTTCTCAAAAGGTCTTTACCTCTTTAAAGTCCGCGCGGGTGATGAGGTGGTGGTGAGGAAGGTGGTGGTGGAATAAAATTTCTTCTTAAATTTGTTTCTCTCTTTAAAATCATAAACAATGACAACTTCCGCGCTTAAAAAAGAAATCATAAAAACTATTGATACAATAGAAGATGAAAATTTTCTTCAGGCAATTTATACCATTATCAATAACAGAAATCCGCAGTATGATTTTGAGTTAAGTGATGATGACAAACAAATTTTGATGGAGCAGGAAGCGGAATATAAAAGTGGGGAAGCGGTAACTTATACAAAGGAGCAAGTAAGAAAAATATTGCTCAAAAATTCAGGAAAGTGAAATTCAGTTTAACTATTCATAAAGTTGCCTTTGAAGAATTAAAGGATGCTGCTGAATATTATGAAGCGCTTCAGAAAGGTTTAAGCATAAGGCTTATTGATGATTGGGATGCAACGCTGGAAGCGATAATCAAAACGCCTTTAGGGTTTCAGAAAAAGTTTAAAGAGTTCCGTTGTATTCAACTCGTTAGGTTTCCTTATATAATTGTTTACAAAGTTGAAATAACTACCATTGTAGTTTACCGCTTTATAAATGCAAGAAAGAAACCTGAAAAGCGTTACAGAGAATAGAAAAATCAAAAAACCCTGTGAGTTCTTCACAGGGTTTTTTGTTTATTAAAATTCCGGATTATTATTTCAACTGTCCGCAGTCAGCAACAATAATCTTTTTAGAAGTAGCTCCGCTCTGGCTTCCTAATTTTTCACAAGCCCTTACTACATCCATTCCTTCAATCACTTTTCCGAAAACAACGTGATATCCGTCAAGCCATGCAGTAACTGCAGTGGTAATAAAAAACTGTGAACCATTGGTGTTAGGTCCTGCATTGGCGCTGCTCAGCAAACCGGCTTCGGTATGTTTGAGGGTAAAATTTTCGTCAGCAAATCTGTCGCCATAAATGCTTTTGCCGCCCGTGCCGTTGCCGTTGGTAAAATCACCACCCTGACACATAAAGCCCGGAA
>CAMDBK010000021.1 GCA_945889235.1 Chitinophaga pinensis | reverse complement strand
TCGTTGAAGAGTTTCATGGCTTCAATGATGCAGATAACAGAACCTTGTTTTATTTCGTCACCAACATTTACAAATGAAGGTTTATCAGGACCGGAAGAACGATAGAACGTTCCAATCATGGGTGATTTGATGGTGATGGTTTTTCCGTTGTCAGCAGGTTTTTCTGCAACTGCTTCCGGTTGAGAAACTACCGGTGCAGCTGCAACCTGTGCAACAGGTTGAGCAACGCTCACTACCTGCGGTGCAGCTGTTACAGCACCATGTTCGCCATTGGTTGTTTTGATTACAATTTTGAAATCTTTTTGCTGCAATTCTACTTCGCTCACCCCTGCTTTAGAGACAAATTTGATGAGTTCCTGTATTTCCTTTAAGTTCATGTTGTGTGGAATATCAGTTTTGGTTATTTTGAAAAGTTAAAGGTAGAAAAATCTTTATTTGTGAAATTTAATAAGCCCATTTAAGGTAAATAGAACCCCATGTGAACCCTCCGCCAAAAGCGGCTATAATAATGTTATCGCCTTTTTTGAGTTTGCTTTCCCATTCCCATAAACAAAGCGGAATGGTTCCGTTGGTGGTATTACCGTAACGGTCAATGTTTATCATTACTTTTTTTTCGTCAAGGCCCATGCGTTTTGCAGTGGCATCAATGATGCGTTTGTTTGCCTGGTGAGGAACCAGCCATGCAATATCATCACCGGTCAGATTATTTTTTTCTAAAATTTCTGCGCTGATATCAGCCATTCCTTTTACAGCAAACTTGAAAACGGCTTGTCCTTCCTGATAAATGTAATGTTCGCGGGCATCAACTGTTTCGTGGGTTGCAGGGCGCATAGAGCCCCCTGCTTTTTGATGTAGATGTTGAGCACCGCAACCATCTGAACGCAAAATAGAATCGATAATTCCGTTTCCGCTTTCATCGGGTTCAAGCAGAACTGCTCCTGCTCCATCACCAAAAATAACACAGGTCTGGCGGTCGGTATAATCAACAATAGATGACATTTTATCGGCACCCACAACAATAACTTTTTTGTGGCTGCCTGATTCAATAAATTTTGATGCGGTAACGAGAGAATAAATAAAACCGGAACAAGCTGCGCTGAGGTCATACCCAAAAGCATTTTTTGCGCCTACTTTGTCTGCTATAATATTGGCGGTTGCAGGAAACTGCATATCGGGCGTAGTAGTAGCACAAATAATAAGGTCAATCTCCAGCGGAGAAATGCCTTTCTTTTGCAGCAAACCGTTGATGGCGTTAACAGCCATTACAGATGTGCCCTGATCTTTGCCTTTAAGGATACGTCTTTCACGAATTCCTGTGCGGGATTGAATCCACTCATCATTGGTGTCAACCATGGACTCCAACTCTTTATTGGTCAGGATATATTCCGGAACCCAGCCCTGAACGCCTGTTATGGCAGCTCGAATCACTCTTACGCTTTTTCCATTACCACTTTACCTTTGTAGTAAAGTTTGCCTTCATACCAGTGTGCACGGTGCATAAGGTGTGCTTCTCCGGTTGTTGGGCAAGTGGCGATGGTAGGAACTACAGCTTTATCGTGTGTTCTTCTTTTATCTCTGCGTGATTTGGAAATCTTGTGCTTTGGATGTGCCATTTTTAATTAGTGAATTGGTGATTTAATGAATTGGTGATTTACTATGGACTATCGACAATGGACTCTATTAATTCAATACTATGTTTTTCAATCCGTCCCAACGTGGGTCGGTGTTTTTGTTTTTATTGGTTTCGTCTTCTAATTTCTTCAATTTTTTTAATACTTCTTTGTCACATTTACCTTCAGGATGAACTCTTTTCTGCGGCAAAGCGAGGATAATGTATTCATAGATAAAGTGCGCCACATTCAGTTCGCTTTCGTTGCGCGGAATAACCATTACATCTTCCGCTACTTCTGTGGTTTGTTCTCCGAATTTTATAATCAGGCGTTGTTTATCGCTTATAGGCAACAAAAAATCCTCTCCGCAACGGTCGCAGGGAACGTTTACATCACCTGCAATTACAAAGTCAAGAACCAGCATATTGGTATGTTTATCCAATGCAAGAGCAACTTTTAATTTGCCGTCTTGTATCTCTGAATACTCAATGCTCTCAAAGAACTTCTTGTCTATTTCAAACTCAAAATCGTGTCTTCCGGGCTTAAGTCCCGAAAACTGAATAGTATACTGATTTAGAGCCTTCATTTTTAAACAAGGGGTGCAAAGGTAGAAAAATATGTAAATGAAAAACAAGGGAATGCTAAGAACCGGTTGTCCCAATTGCAAGAGGCATTATCTTTTGAACCAATTTTCAATTTTAATTCCATCTAATCGCTCAAAGTCCTTTACATTGTCTGTTACCAGAGTCAATTTATTTTCAATTGCGGTTACGCCAATCAGTAAATCAAACTCATCGTGGATAGGCTTTCCGATTTTTCTTAGCCGCACTTTTTCTTTAGCATAGCGTTTTATACAACCAAAGATTGGAATAACTGTTAATCCGTTTAAAAATGCATCTACGGCTTTATGCGACTTTGCCGGATTATTGCTATTCTCTGCTCCAAAACGAAGTTCAACAACGGTAATTTCAGACAAGTAACAGTTTTCGCGTCCCTTTTCACGAAGAGTATCGTCTAAGTTTATCTTGCCACGAAGAAAAAATATGCAAGTAGTTGTATCAAGTAAATATTGCATCAGAATTTTAATTCTTTCTTTCTGAATTTTCTGCTTGATTTAATGATTTTAATAATTTCTTCTGCAGATTTGTCGGAAGCAAATGCTCCAAATGATTTATAAAATGTTTCTTCTTTATCTTTTTTCTTTCCTTTCAAAGATTTTGAAAGGTTCTCAATAAGTTCAATTTTGCTTGTTGAACTAAGGCCTTCAAAAAGCCCTGAATAGCTTTCAACTATATGTTTGTCTGTATAACTCATGTTGTTTTTATTTTACCCGTCTGAATGAAACGGGCAGGCAAATATAAGTCTTTTATAAAAAACTTTCGGAAAGCAGAAGCCTAATAATCCCTTTTTAGTTTACTAAACTTCAAGGGGTTTACTGATATTTCCTTGTATTCCTGGCGCTGCCGGAAAATATCGCAGGCAAGATAAACCGCCTCACGGAAAGAGTTTTCGGAAGCTTTGTTTTTTCCGGCTAAATCATAAGCTGTTCCATGGTCGGGCGAAGTGCGGACAACCGACAACCCTGCTGTGAAATTTACCCCGCTGTCAAATGAAAGCGCTTTGAAAGGAACCAAGCCTTGATCATGATACATTGCCAATACCGCATCAAAATTTTTCCAGTTGCCTGAACCGAAAAAGCCATCAGCGGGATATGGACCATAAACAAGTAAACCTTCTTCAATTGCCTGTTTTACTGTTGGAGTAATGATATCTTTTTCTTCGTTACCAAGCAAACCATTATCACCTGCGTGTGGGTTTGCAGAAAGCAATGCTATGCGTGGCTTGGTAATTCCGAAATCCTGTAACAGACTTTGCTTCATCAATTTCAGTTTACCCAGAATTTTTTCAGGAGTAATAGATTTACTGACTTCATTCAATGGAATATGTCCGGTAACCAAACCAACACGCAGATTACCATTTACCATAAACATCAGATGCTCTTTGGCTTCAAATTGCTGGGCAAGATATTCAGTATGTCCTGAGAATTTAAAAGTCTCGCTTTGGATATTGTCCTTATTAATAGGTCCGGTTACCAATACATCAACCTGATTGTTTTTCAAGGCTTGTGTTGCAGCCTCCAATGAAAGCAGGGCATATTTTCCTCCATTCGGAGTTGACTTTCCAATTTCCAGTGGAACTTCTTCTTGCCAGATATTTACAATGTTGGCTCGTTTGCTATTTGCTTCTTCGGGTTTTGTAATCGGGTTGAAACTGAAATCATTTATCTCCAGAATTCTGCGATGTGCAGAAGTTACTTTATTGGAGCCAAACAAAATAGGCGTGCAAATTTCCAGCATCCGCGGGTCGAGGAAAGTTTTGATAATCACTTCCGGACCAATGCCGTTTATATCACCGAGTGATACGCCTACTTTTATTTTTTTTTCGTTTTCCACTTTACTATTTTAGCATTCTGTGTCACCCTGAGCGTAGTCGAAGGGTCTAAATTATAGGTGCTTCGACTAAGCTCAGCATGACAGCCATCAAACATTCTTTACAAAATCAAACAAAAGGCGCACACCAACTCCTGTTCCTCCAATGCCGCGATAACTATCACGACTTTCAACAAAGGAGGGACCTGCAATATCAAGGTGAATCCAAGGGTAATCAATAAAACGTTCTAAAAACTTACCGGCTGTAATTGCACCTGCATGCGGACCACCAATGTTTTTCATGTCGGCAATATCGCTTTTCAAAAGCTCTGCATAATCGTCCCAGAAAGGCATTGGCGCTAATCGCTCATGAACTCGGTTTGCACTTTCAGCAAGTTTATTCATTTGTTTTTCGTTGGCTGTTCCCATGCTTACAATTCCGTATTTACCGATTGCTGCTACTGCTGCCCCTGTAAGCGTTGCAAGGTCAATTACCAATTCGGGATTATATTTTTTTGCGTAATGAAGCGCATCACCTAACAACATTCTTCCTTCAGCATCGGTGTTTAATACTTCAATGTTTAAGCCGCTCATCATTTTTACTACATCACCCGGAACGTAGGCATTTCCATCGGGGCGGTTATCGGTTGCAGGAACCAAACCAATTACGTGAACAGGCAATTTTGCTTTTGCAATAGCATAGACAGAACCCGCGACAGCAGCGGCACCAGCCATATCGCTCTTCATTAAATCCATGCTGCTTTTGGTGGGTTTTAAACTCAATCCACCTGTGTCAAATACAACACCTTTACCCACAAAAACAATTGGTTTTTTATTTTTTGCTTTTGCAGGTTTCCATTCCAGAATGGTAAAAGTTGGCGGGTCAATACTTCCTTTATTTACGGCAAGTAATCCGCCCATTTTCAGCGCTTCAATTCTTTTTTTATCAAATACTTCTACTTTAAAGCCTGCTTGTTTTCCGAGTTTTTTTATTTCATCAGCAAGGACGGTTGCAGTTAAATATGACAAAGGCTCATTCACTAGCGTCCGCGCTGTATTGGTGGCTTCGGTAACAATAGTTAATTCATCACACTGCACTTTGCTTACATCTTTATGTTCAACAAAAACAGTTTGCAGACTATTGGCTTTTTCTGCGGCATTCTTAAAATATTTCAGAAACTGATAAGAGGCAAGTGCCAAGCCTTCAGCAAAAGCAAGAAGTAAATTCGCTTTTTCACCGGAAGCGGAAATTTTAAGTTCTTTTATTTTTAAATCTTTAAGCTTTTTAATCAGTTTGTCGGCTGATTTTCTTGCCAGTTCATTTTCAGCATTGGCATCATCCTTTTTATCAATAACAATAAGGAAAACAACACTTTTATAACGGTTGATTGTAATTATTTTTATATCGTTTTTCAGTTGTGCTGCAACAAATTCTTTTTCGTCTTTGCTAAGACTTATATTAGATAACAATGAATTTTTACGGACAAGAACTGCAGCGTTCGTCAGCATTTTTTTTCCATCGTATTTTACTATGTTCACATTCATATTTTAGCTTTTTGAGGGTGGTAAAGATAGAGATTAGCTGTTACGATAATTTGAAAATCAGATTTGTTAAATAGTATTTACTTTGCAGGCAATGAAAAGATTTGCTTTTATCGGTTTATTGTTTTGCTCCTGTGCTGCTCTCGGTCAAGGCTTTTATTCTGAAAAAAATTTTAAAGAAAATAAAACTTACCGCAAAGATATTCGCAGGGAATTTGCCATGCTTTGCATTGCTAACTCCGATGTAAGTGATATTACTTTTGGCGATTGGTTTCATCCCGATGGCAGGCGCTATGCACTTAATGCCAATCTTGTTCCCAACTTTTATTTAACGCCTTTACACTGGCCGTTTGTAAATGTGGGCGTGCCTACTGTAAGAATGCGAATCATAAGCAGCGAATATTCTGCACCGGTGCGAACACCAAGTTTTAATCCGGGTGGCTGGACATATTTCAACTTGCGCAAAAACCGTAACCTCGATAATTTCCGCTATCTTTCTTTTGGTTTTTTTCACCACAGCAACGGGCAGGATGGTGTTGCTATTAATCCCAACGGAAGCATAAATCTAAGAACAGGAAATTTTTCTGATAACTATATAAATTTCGATTTTCATTTCGGTCGTCAACAAAACCAACCGAATGCAAGCGCACGAAATTTTGCAAGACTTGGTTTGGAATTGCATGGCGGACTTTTAAAAATCGGTGATGAGCCGCTTTTCCGCAATATGCTTGGTCATGTGCGTATGAATTTCCGCGTTGGCAGAACTTCTTATTCACGTAATATTCTTCATTTTTTCAGAAACACTGAAAAAGATTCAGTTAAACTGAAAGATGCAGAACGCTTTCGTTTGGTGATTGACGGAATGGTGATTCTGGATAAAATGTCGGACCAATTCAGTAAAAAACCGGCAACATGGAATCAGTATTTTAACCTGGAACTGAAATTCTATTACAATGTTCCACACAGCGAAAACATGGCAGTATTTTTTTCTACCGGTTATATGGGACACGATTATTACAACGTTTATTTCTGGCAGCCACACCCATTTGTACGTTTTGGTTTGGCGGGTGCGCCTGCTTTCATGTTCAGCAAACGGTTGAAGGCGCACAGAGAAATGATGCGTACCCACGGTAACTCACCCGAAGGAGAAGAATAACAAAAAGTCTATTTTTGCTGCATGACCAAACCTTTTTACAATAATTTCAAGTTAGGCGTTTTGGGTGGCGGACAATTGGGCAAAATGCTTATACAGGAAGCTGTAAATCTCAATATCTCAACCTACATTCTTGACCCAGATGCCAACGCACCCTGCAAAGATTTGTGCACTAAATTTTTTCACGGAAGTCTGAAAGATTTTGACACCGTTTATAATTTTGGAAAACAGGTTGATTTGCTCACCATTGAAATTGAGCACGTGAATGTGGAGGCGCTGGAACGCTTACAAGCAGAGGGTTTACAGGTTTATCCGCAACCCGAAATTTTAAAAATTGTTCAGGACAAGGGTTTGCAAAAACAGTTTTATCGGCTGAATAAAATTCCTACTGCGCCATTTCATTTAGTCAACAACAAAGAAGAAATAAAACAGTTTGCTGCGGAGTTTCCTTTTTTTCAAAAGCTTAGAAAAGATGGTTATGATGGTCGCGGAGTTATGCGTTTAACAGATGCAAATAACCTTGAAAAAGCCTTTGATGCACCAAGTGTTCTGGAGAAATTAGTTGATTTTGAAAAAGAAATTTCTGTGATTGTTTCCCGAAATGCAAAAGGAGAAATTGCTGCTTTTCCAACGGTAGAGCTGGTTTTCAACCCTGAAGCAAATTTGGTGGATTTGCTTTTTACACCTGCCAACATCACTGCAGAAACAGAAAAGCAGGCAAAAGAAATTGCAGTGCATGTAATTGAATCACTGAAGATGGTTGGCTTACTTGCAGTTGAAATGTTTCTCACCAAAACAGGTGAAATCTTAGTGAATGAAATTGCCCCGCGACCTCACAACAGCGGGCACCAAACCATTGAAGGAAATTTTACTTCGCAATACATGCAACACCTTCGTGCAATCTTGAATCTGCCTGCCGGAAACACAGACATAAAAACTCCTGCAGTAATGGTAAATCTTCTTGGAGAACCAGGTTTTACAGGTGATGCAGTGTATGAAGGAATTGAAGAAGTGATGGAAATTGATGGTGTGAATATTCACCTTTACGGAAAAACAACCACCAAACCTTTTCGCAAAATGGGACACGTTACTATCATTGACAATGATTTGAAAAGCGCAATGGAAAAGGCTGGGAGAGTAAAGCAACTATTTAAGGTCAAATCATTATGAAAAGTAAAATGATAAAAAGCTTTACAAAAAATATTGAAACAAAAATTTAAATTTGCATAAACGAAAAACCAGAAAAAATGACTGCTGTTGCCTTAAAAAAAGAATTACATAATGCTGTTGACAAAATGCCTGATACGGGGTTTTTGAAAGCTGTGTATGCTATGTTTAAAGAATATTCTGTCAGTTATGAAAGCGATTATCAATTAAGTCCTTTAGAAAAAGGGGAATTAGACAAACAACGCAAACTCCATAAAGCCGGCAAATCAAAATCATATTCAGTTGCCGAAGTAAGAAAAATGGCTGTGGGCAAACTGAAAAAATGAAAAGAACAGTTCAGGTAAAAGAGCATGCTGCAGAACAGTTGACAGATGCTTTTTTGTGGTATGAGAAACAAAAAGAAAATTTAGGGGTTGAGTTTTTAGATGAATGGGAAAGTGTTACTGCATACTTGTCTGAATATGCAGAAGGTTGCGCTAAAAAATATAAAGAATTTCGTCAGGCAATGTTAAAACGGTTTCCTTATGTAGTTGTTTACGAAATAGAAAATGATAGTGTTATTATTTACAACATAATAAATGTAAAACGCAATCCATCTAAACGATATAAAAAGAAGACTAAAAAGAGTTCCTAATAATATAAATATGGTTGGAATAATAATGGGCAGTAAAAGCGACCTTTCAGTAATGAAAGAAGCAGCTGCTTTTCTTGAGAAAGTTGGAGTTCCTTATGAAATTACGGTTGTGTCTGCACACCGCACACCAGACCGCATGTTTGATTATGCGCGCACTGCAATTAAACGCGGACTGAAAGTAATTATTGCCGGTGCAGGTGGTGCTGCACATCTTCCTGGAATGGTGGCTTCCCTTACTCCTCTGCCGGTAATCGGAGTTCCAATCAAATCTTCCAACTCAATTGACGGATGGGATTCTGTATTATCAATTTTGCAAATGCCTAATGGCGTTCCGGTTGCAACAGTTGCACTGAATGCCGCGCAAAATGCAGGAATTCTTGCTGCACAAATTATTGGAACATCGGATAAAAAAGTGCAGAAAAAACTTGCCGATTTTAAAGAAGAGTTGAGAGAAAAAGTGATGGGCTCGATGGAGGAAGTGGAGAATACTAAAAAGAAAAAATAATTTTTTGATGAAGAAATTTTTACCTTTTTTTCTTCTGTGTTCAGTTTATAATTCTGCATTTTCAGGAAACGAAAATTTGCCTGTTGGTGCACGATCTGCCTCTATCGGCAATGCTTCTGTATGTTTAATTGATGTATGGGCAACTTACCACAATCAAGCCAATCTTGCTTATTACAAACATATAACTGCCGGAGTTTATTACGAAAATAAATACCTTGTTAAGGAAATGAGTTTGCAGGCTGTGTCATTTGTTTTGCCTACCAAAAAACTTGGAGTATTTGGCGTAAGTTTTACACGTTTTGGTTATTCACTTTATAATGAAAGTAAGTACGGTGTATCTTATGCAAGAACGTTCGGACCAAATTTTTCAGTCGGTGTTCAGATGAATTATTTATCGGCTCACCTTGGCGAGAATTACGGAACCAAAGGTTCTTTCACTGTTGAGTTGGGTGTTCGCGCCAACATTACAAAACAATTAGTTGTCGGCTTTCATGCTTACAATCTCACGCGTGCAAAAATGGCAAACTACAGCAATGAACGAATTCCAACAATTCTACGACTGGGCTTGCAATATGATTTTTCGCAAAAGGTTTTTCTCAGTGCTGAAGTGGAAAAAGACATTGACCACAAGCCAATGTTTAAAGCAGGAATGGAATATCATCCTGCAAAATTATTTTACCTGAGAGCAGGAATTTCCACTAATCCATTCATCAGCAGTTTTGGAATCGGATTTAATATTTCAGATAAAGTACATATTGATTTAGCTTCAACAATACATCCTGTTCTGGGTATGTCTCCAATGGCTTCGTTGAGTTATAATTTCAAATAATGGAATTAATTATTTTACCGCAAAGGCGCAAAGGGGCAGAGAAAATAATTGTAAAAAATCCCTTGCGCCTTTGCGTCTCTGTAGCCTTATTTCTATTCCTGTTTCAGATAAATTCTTTTGCTCAAACAATTGACAATAAAGATGAAAATCTGATTGAAAAAAAGGTTGAAACGATTGCAGAAAACACGGAAATGGAAATGGATTACACCATGCTTGTTGACCAACTGACAAGGTATTTACAAAACCCGCTTAACCTCAACAATGCTACTCGAGAAGATTTTGATGACCTTGGTTTGCTGAGCGATATTCAAATCAATAATTTGCTTGACCATATTACGCGCAACGGGAAACTGATGTCGGTTTATGAGCTGCAAAGTATTGATGGTTTTGACTTGCAAATCATCCGTACCATTTCATCTTATGTTACTGTTTCAGCAACTATTGATAATCCGAAATTCAGTATCCGCGATGTATTTAAATACGGGAAGAATGATTTATTCATGCGCTATCAGCAGGTGCTGGAACAACAGCAAGGTTATGCACAAAGCGATTCAACAGCAAGTCCTAATTCGCATTTTGCAGGAAGCCCACTGCGGTTTTACACACGTTACCGTTTCACGTATTCAAATCATATTAGCATTGGTTTAACTGCTGAAAAAGACCAGGGTGAAGAATTTTTTAAAGGCTCACAAAAACAAGGATTTGATTTTTATTCCGGACATTTTTTTCTGCGCAACATTGGACATTTAAAAGCATTGGCAATAGGTGATTTTCAGGCGCAATTCGGTCAGGGACTAACATTCTGGAGCGGTTTAGCTTTTGGAAAAACTGCGGACGGAACTGCAATAAAACGAAATGCAATTGGCTTAAAACCTTACACGGCTGTTGACGAAAATCTTTTTCTGCGTGGAATTGGAAGCACCTGGCAATTCGGAAAAATTCAGGTAACGGGATTTGTTTCTCACAAAAAAATTGATGGCTCTACAACTGTTGATTCTACAAGAGATGAGGTAACTTCGGTAACTTCTTTTCTAACATCAGGTTTGCACCGCACACCTTCAGAACTGGAGAAAAGAAAATCACTTAGCGAAACTATTTTTGGAGGAAATGTGAGTTACGTTGCGCGAAGATTACGAATTGGAATTACTGCCGTTCATTATATTTTCGGAACCAATTATCAAAAAACTGATGCACTCTATAACACCTATGAATTCAGCGGAAAACAAAACACCAACATAGGAATAGACTACAATTATGTTTTTCGCAATTTTAATTTTTTTGGTGAAACTTCAGTATGCGCCAATGGCAGCGTTGCCACTACCAACGGGGTATTGATGAGCCTTGACCCACGTGTGACTTTTGTTGCGATGTATCGCAGTTTTCCAAAAGATTTTCAGGCAGTTTATGCCAACGCTATTTCAGAGAATTCAAGAATACTGAATGAAAAAGCAACCTATTTTGGTTTCCGCGCACAAATTCTGAAAAGCTGGACACTGCAGGGTTATATGGATATTTTTAAATTCCCATGGCTGCGTTATCAGGTTGACGCGCCTTCAAAAGGTTATGAGTTTTTGGCGCAACTTACTTATGCGCCTTCAAAAACTGTTGAAGCGTATTTCCGTGTTCGCAGACAGTTGAAAGAAATAAATACCAATGATGATGAATTAACCATCAACACACTGGATAACCAAATGGCAACGCATTACCGTTTTAATATTACTTACAAAGTTTCTCCGTCAATTCAATTCCGCAACCGGGTTGAATATGTTACATATGAAAGAGGAAATGACGGACTTGAGAAAGGATGGCTGATGTATCAGGATATTACTTACAAAGCGTTGAAAAGCCCTGTATCACTATCTTTCCGCTATGCATTATTTGATACCGATACTTACAACGCGCGTATCTATGCGTATGAAAATGATGTGCTTTATTCCTTTTCAATTCCTGCTTATTATTATAAAGGCAGCCGCACTTACCTGACTCTGCGTTATAAAGTTGTTCGCGGAATTGATGTGTGGCTGCGTTATGCCATTACATTTTATAACAACAAAAGTATTGTAAGTTCAGGCACAAGTCAGATTGATGGTAGCTCAAAATCTGAACTGAAAGTGCAAATCCGCTTCAGTTTTTAAGTTGCTATATTCGCAGCCGATTTTATTTTTTCAATGCTTTCATTCAGCAATACCGAAATAGCTTTTTCGTCTCAGACAAACAAAGAACTGAAGAGTTCATTCCTGCTGTTTAAATTCATCAGTTACCCTGTACTTCTTAAGATTGGCAAACCTTTGCTGAACATAGCACTGTGGCTTCATCTTCCGGTTGAAGGTTTAATTAAAGCAACAGTTTTCAATCATTTTTGTGGTGGCGAAAATCTTTCTGACACAGAACAAATGATTCAACATCTTGGTAAAAACAAGGTGAAAAGTATTCCTGATTATTCGGTAGAAGGAAAAGAATCTGACGAAGATTTTGACCGGGTAACAAATGAAATAATTTCAATTATCAGTTTTGCAAAAGGAAATGCGAATATTCCTTTTGCGGTTTTTAAACCTTCAGGGCTTGCACGAATTTCGCTTCTTGAAAAAGCATCTACATTGCTATCAGAAACAAAAAACAAATTGAGTAAAGAAGAAGAAAAAGAATATCAAAAAATTGTTGAACGTATTGATTCTATTTGTAAGTCAGCGTTTGAGGCAAGCGTTCCTGTTATGATTGATGCTGAGGAATCATGGATTCAAGATGTCATTGATTCAATTGTTGAAGACATGATGAAAAAATATAATCGTGAAAAAGCCATTGTCTATAACACCATTCAGATGTATCGTCACGACAGATTAAATTTTCTGAAAAAAACAGTTGAAAAATCATTGAAAGAAAACTGGATTCCGGGTTTTAAAATTGTGAGGGGAGCATACATGGAAAAAGAAAGAAAGCGTGCAGAAGAAAAAAAATATCCTTCGCCTATTCACGAAACAAAAACCGAAGTTGATACTGACTACAATCTTGCGCTTGATTTTTGTTTAGAGTATTTTCCTAAAGTTGCAATTTTTGCAGGAACACACAATGAAGAAAGTTGCGCCCATCTTGCAAAAAAAATGAAAGAAAAGAATATTGAAAAATCTGATGAACGAATTTATTTCTCACAACTTTTCGGGATGAGCGATAATATCAGTTTTAATCTTGCTTCGGAAGGGTATAATGTGGCAAAATATATTCCGTATGGTCCGGTTAAAGATGTTGTTCCGTACCTTATCCGCAGGGCAGAAGAAAACACTTCAGTAGCAGGGCAAACCGGCAGGGAATTGAAACTTATTACATCAGAAATTACTCGCAGAAAACAGAAAAACTGAGTTCTTTTTTCAGCCATTAATTTTTTTACATTTCACTATAACTTAATCGCCTCATTTTCGTATTGCACTTTTATGCAATAAACCTAACCATGCCGGGTAAGAAAAAAAATACGCCTAACAAAATTGATAAGAGTGCAGAATATCTGAAGATTCTGCTTGACAATACTATTAAAGGTTTTATCCTATTAGACAAAGATTTTAAGGTTTTGATGTTTAATGCAGTTGCGGATAAAGGCATGCGGTATTTTTATAAAAAGCCCATGGAAATAAATTCTTCTTACTGGGAATATGTTGAGAAAAAAGAAAACGCATCATTTATCCGCCACTTTGAAAAAGCGCTTAAGAAAAAAAAATAATTACTGAAAAGGCTCTTAAAAATCCAGAAGGCAAGACCGTTTGGATTGAGGCAAGTTACATACCCATTTTTGATTCGAAACAAAAAGTAATATCTGTTTTATATTCCTATTTGAATATAAGTGAAAAGAAGGAAGCCGAGAATGCGCTAACGGAAACAGAAGCTAATCTCAGGGCTTTATTTAACAGCAGTCGTGACGGTTACTTTTTAATCAACTCTGATTTTCATCTCATTTCAGTAAATCCATCAGCCCGCGCAACTTTCAATATTCTTTTTGGGATGACAATAAATGCAGGTGATAATTTATTGGATTTCATTAAACCCGATTCAAAAACAAAGTTCATGCGAAACATGAAAATTGCTTTAAAGGGCGGATATGTAACAAGTGAAGGCTATCATGAGGTAAAAAACAAACCATTTTATTACGAGCTAAAATACAGCGGTGTAAAAAATGAAGCCGGAAAATTTTATGCGGTAACACTGATTGCTTCAAACGTAACTGAAAGGCGCGTTGCAGAAAAAGCGCTGGTCAGCTCTGAAACTAATCTTAGGTCAATATTTAATAACACCATCCATACATTTTATTTAGTTGATAAAGATTTTAAGGTTGTAGCTTTTAATCAGGCTGCAATACATATGATTAAAATGAAGTTCAACCGTGAGTTGAAAAAAGGTGATACTATTACAGATTGCATCCGAGAAAAGAATCGTTTGTCGTGCATTGAAGAAATAAAAAAAGCATTTGCAGGAAAATCTATTCTTACAGAAAGACCAGTTGATGTACACGGGAAAGAATTCTGGTTCGAGCGCCAATACAATCCTGTTTATAATGAAAACGGTGAATTAACAGGCGTTACAATTTGGTCGTCAAACATTACTGAACGGAAAAAAGCAGAAGAAACAACCCGCATAAATGAGAAAAAATTCAGAACACTTACCGCGCTTGCTCCTGTTGGAATTTATCAGCATGATTCCCACGGAAAATTAATTTACGTAAACGAAGAACTGTTATCAATCCTTGGAGTTTCTCTTGCTGAGGCCTACAGCACTTCTCCACTTAAAAATACACACCCCGAAGATTATAAAAATTTAAAAAATAAATGGGAAGAAGTAAATGAAGTAAAGGGTGAATTTAATATGGAATACCGGCTAATATTACCGGATAGTGAAATACGATACGTGATGGAACAAGCCGTTGCCTTGAAAGATAATGATGATAATTTTGTCGGATATCTTGGAACTGTTACGGATATAACTGAGCACAAGCAAAAAGCTCAACTACAGATAGAAAAAGAACTGGCAGAAAAATCATTGAAATATAAATCAGAATTTTTGGCCGGAATGAGTCATGAAATTAGAACTCCGCTGAACGGAATACTAAGCATGTCTGAATTATTGCTTGACAGCAGTATGACTGATGAACAAAAAGAATTTGTTGAAAATATTTTCACCTCTTCAAAAAATCTGCGGTCAATTGTGAATGACATTCTTGACCTTAGCAAACTGGAAGCCGGTAAAATGCGCTTAAGCCCTATGGCATTTGAGTTAGACGGACTAATTGAAGAAATTGTAAAGACTTATAAATCGCTTGCACAGGAAAAAAACATCAGCCTGCAAACCGAAAAATCAGGTTCATTTCCTGAGCACGTTATTACTGATCGCAGAAGACTGATGCAGGTAATTGTAAACCTGTTGAGAAACGCAATTAAATTTACTCCGGAAGGAAACATCACGATAAAATCGGAAGTGATGGAACAACGGGGAACAGCTTTAAAAATCAAATTCTCCGTTATTGACACAGGTGTTGGAATTGAGCCTGCTGATATTGATAAACTGTTCAAAGATTTTTCGCAAATAGACACTCCGTTTTCACGTGATATAGAAGGCACAGGCTTAGGCTTATCCATTTCAAAAAAATTAGTGGACCTGCTTGGTGGCGAGATTGGTGTGGAGAGTGAAATTGGCAAAGGCAGTACCTTTTGGTTTTATGTAATTGCCGACAGTGAAGCAAAGAAAGAGGAAGTGAAAAAAGAAAATAATAAACCCGTTGAACTTAAATTCGATTGCAGGGTATTATTGGCAGAAGATAACCTTATTAATCAACGCGCTTTCTCCATGATGTTAAAAAAAATAGGGTGTATTGTTGATATGGTTTCAAACGGAACACAAGCTGTTGAAGCAGTAAACACCAATGAATACGACATTATTTTTATGGATATACAAATGCCGGAGATGGATGGCTTTGCGGCTGTAGAAGCTATAAGAAAAAACGGCAAAAAGAATCCACCGATAATTGCACTCAGCGGAAATGTAATTGATGTTCAATCCAACGATTCGGAAGTAAAAACAATGGACGATTATCTTTTAAAACCCATTGTTTCAAACGATCTGGTGAACATGATAAAAAAATGGGCTGTCGCAAAACCTGCTTAGCGCAGCAATAAAAGGCTGAACAAAACTATCAGCAGAATTCCTGCTATATCAAGAAAAATACCGGCCTTCATCATATCATTTACTTTTATTCTTTTGCTGCCGAACACTATGGTGTTAGGTGCAGTAGCAACGGGAAGCATAAAACCCAATGAGGCCGCAAATGTTGCAGGAATCATCAGCAACAACGGATGAATATCCAACCCTTTCTGGATGGAAATTAGAACAGGCAAGGCTAATTGTATGCTTGCGATGTTGGATGCAAACTCACTGATAATAGTAATCATGATGCAAATCAAAAGAATGATTACAATAATATTCGCTGTCTTGAAAAAACCTAATTGAGCAGCAAGAAAATTACTGAGCCCCGAAACTTCAAAACCTTTTGCAATGGCAAAGCCGCTGCCGAAAAGCAGAATAATATCAAAGGGAAGTTTTGATGCTTCGTGCCAGGTAATAAGTGCGCGACCTTTTTCGCTTTGAGAGGGAATAATAAATAAGAGTATAGCCATAAACACAGCAACGGTGCTATCCTGAACCATTTCAGATTTACCAAACAGACTTCCCCATCCGGTAAACTTAAAACTTCCTAAATCCAAGTCACCGCGGGTAAACCAAAGCAATGCAGTAGTAAGAAAAATAATACCGGTTGTTTTTTCTTCTGCACTCATTTTGCCAAGTAATTTATATTCATTCAAAAAGTAATTTCTGTCAAATTCTATGTGAGCAACTTTACGCAGGAAAATAGTTTTTAACACAAAGTAACAAACGGTAAGAAAAGTGAGTGAAAGAGGAAAACCAATGATAAACCACGACAGAAAATCAAGGTCATTATTATCTGGATAAGTTTCGGTGTAGAAACGGTAAAAAATCATGTTGGGTGGTGTTCCAACCAGTGTTGCCATACCGCCAATGGTTGCAGAATATGCAAGCCCGATAAATAAAGCTGCAGCAATATTGTTGCGTTGTTTTTCATCGGTGATGTGTTGTTCAACCTGATGAACAACCGCAAATACAGCTGAAAGCAGCATCATGGTTGTTGCTGTATTTGAAATCCACATTGAAAGCAAATAAGCAGTCAGCATAACTCCAAGCAATACACTGGAAGGAGAATTTCCGAGTATAGAAAGAATTTTCAGTGCAATCCGTTTGTGAAGGTTCCAGCGTTCAATTGCAAAGGCAATGATAAAGCCACCGATGAAAAGAAAAATAACCTGATCCATGTATTCAAAGGCTGTTGTTTTTGCACTGCAAATACCAAGCAGCGGAAGAAAAATAAACGGCAATAAAGAAGTTACGGCAAGATGTACCACTTCGGTAAGCCACCAGATGGCAATCCATGCAGTAATAGCCGCCATGCGGGTTATCATGGGGTTGCCTTCATCCAGATTGACAAAAGCAATAATGAATACTGCCGTCAATGGTCCTGCAACTAATTTAAGCCAATAACTTCTGTTCATTTATGCAACAAAGAAAAATAAAATTATGGATTACAGATGTTTGTTTAAAATTGCAACATGACAAATGATGTGTTGCTTATCTTTTTGAATAGCGAAAAAGAAAATTCAAAGCTTTCGGAACCGTTGGGTGAACAAAAGGCGAAAGAGATAAATGAAAAACTACAGGTTATTACTTACTATTCTGTAAAAAGTCTTTCGTGCAAAAAAACTGTATGGTATCCTGATGATAATTTCAGGAACACAGTTTGGATTTCGACTGACTTTAAAAAAGAAATTCAAACCGGAAAGTATCTGAACAATAAAATTGAAAATGCTTTTGATACTTACATTATTCAGGATAATGAAGATGTGAACAAAGTTGTTTTTATTACTGCCGATTGCCCGCAGCTAACACAGGCAATAATTGAAAAAGCGTTTGAACGCCTTAATAAATATGATGTATGCATTGGCCCTGAAAAGAAGGGCGGCTATTATCTTATCGGGATGAAAGAACCCCTGCCATTTTTATTTGCAAACAAATTGTTGAGCGATAATCAACTGCTTGACGCCACACTGGAAGAATTGATTGACAATGGCAAAAATTATTTTCTGTTGCCGGAGTTGCAGCGTGTAAATGATATTTATGATTTGCGTTTGCTGAAGTGAAATTACTTCTGATTTTATTTGCGCATCTCGACTACGCTCGATGTGACAGAGAATAATCTTATTTTTACAATCCTCTAAAATTCTACCATGAAAAAAATTCTACTCCTTCTCACCTTCTCGCTTTCTTACGTTCTCACTTCTTTCGCGCAGCAACACGACACCCTAACGGTACAAACCTTTACCTATGGTTCGCCACAGAATGCCTGGTTTGCCCTGCCGCCCGACACAACAGGCTACGAGAAAATTCTGATGTACTACAAACTGAAGTGCAACCCTGCTCAAAGTCCGGCTTGTGGCGAGTGGGATTATTTAACCTATACCTATTTATATGACCATACCGGTGTGCTGGACTCAACACTTTATACCGCACCAAGTTTTACGGTGGAGGGTACAAGTCCTGATACATTCGGCTTTATGAATTCGCCTACTTACAGCTATGTGCCGCACTTTCAGGATTATATTGTTTACACCGATACTACTTCACTCAGCACGCATACTCTTGGTCAGGCAGAGACTTCAAACACGCAAACGCTGAACAGCGCAAACGCAAATGCACGCTCACAATACATCTGGAAAACTGCTGAACTTCTTGCAGCAGGCGTTACTGCCGGAAACATTACTGCACTTGCCTTGCAGTTTGATGTTCCGGGAAGTGAGTTGAAGAATTTTACCATCCGCATGAAAGCGACAACGCTTGATTCACTTACTGCTGATGTGTTTGAAAACAGCGGTTTTCAAACGGTATTTTTGCAAAACACTGTTGTTGCATCTTCGGGTATAACAACGTTCAACTTTACTATGCCTTTTAACTGGAATGGCAGCTCAAACATTGTGGTTGATTTCAGTTTCAGCAATACTTCTTCGGGAATAGCTAACACTGTGTTTGTGGAGAGCACGGGTTGGAATTCAGGGCTTCATTCAACAGGTGAGGATAACTATCTTTCGTTTACAGGACCTGATTATGTGCAGGTTCCCGGTGCTGCTTTTGCTGAGCTTGACAGCTTTGTTACGGTAATGTTCTGGCAGTATGGCGACCCTGCAATTCAGCCACAGGCCGATATAATTTTTGAAGGATATACTGCACAAAACCAGCGTGTATTGAATGTTCATCTTCCCTGGGATAACGGAACTGTTTACTGGGATGCTGGAAATTCTTCGGGATATGACCGCATTGAACTGGCAGCACAAACCGCCAACTATGAAGGACAGTGGAATCATTGGGCGTTTACTAAAAACGCTGCAACAGGCAGCATGAAAATTTATCTGAACGGAGTGTTATTTCACAGCGGAACCGGAATGATAAGGCCTATGACAGGCATTACCAACTTTAAAATTGGTTCAGGTGGAGACGGGAACCTGAATTATGACGGCTACATTGATGAGTTCTCGTTCTGGAATAAAGAGCTTGATGCAGCTACCATTATGGAATGGATGAATAAAGATATTAATGGAACGCATCCTGATAT
>CAMDBK010000020.1 GCA_945889235.1 Chitinophaga pinensis | reverse complement strand
CTTTTGCATTAAAAGCAATCCACAACTTTGAACGGTCGGCAGAAAGAGAATAATTCAGAATAATATTTTTATCCACAAGGCGGTTAACCGCAAAACGTTGTTGAGGAATAAGTGAAATAAATTCTTCTGTAAGATTTTCGGGAAGAAGGATGGTAGCCATAAACTTTTGCATCGTGAACTTTTTTGAAGATTGATTGTTTATTCGGTATTACAAATTTATCAATTATAGATTGTAGATTTGTTTTAACAGATAAATATTAAAAACTATAACAAATGGCAATAACAATTGTTCCGAAAGAAAAACAAGCCAGCGGTCAGTTCAACGGTGGTGCTATACTGGAGAAAAAACCAATCGGATTTCCACAGGATGGCGGTGGCGTAAAACCGTATTCCAATCTTTTTTACTGGGCGCATGCCTGGAGTGATGGCGGCAGTATGATTGGCGAGCATCCGCACAAAGGTTTTGAAATTTTATCGTTTGTTCTGGAAGGTGATATTGAACATTATGACAGCAAACTGCGTGGCTGGAAACCTTTGAAAAAAGGTGATGCACAAATCATTCGTGCTGGAAACGGAATTTCACATGCCGAAAAAGTAAATACAAAATCAGAAATTTTTCAAATCTGGTTTGACCCGAACCTTGAAAAAACATTGACTAAGCCTGCTACTTATAATGATTATCCTGATGCCCAATTTCCGGTTACCAAGCAAAACGGAATGACCATAAAAACATACAAAGGCGAAAATTCTCCTTTGCAAATGGATACCGAAGGTGTGTCAATAAAAGAATTTACTTTGAATGAAGGACATCACAAATTACCTCTCAACAAAGATTCTATTTACTCTGTATTTGTTATCAGTGGAACTGTTCTGGCAGAAAATAATCTGATGAAGAAAGGCGACTACGCTATTATCAAACAACAGGAAACAGTTGAGATTTCTGCTGCACAGGAAAGTAAATTATTTGTGATTGAGACTCCTCTGAGCCCAAGTTACCGGACGTATGCGGAGATGTATTTGTAAAAGCCTCACCCCTTCCCTCTCTAAAGGAGAGGGAGCAAAGTGCTATTGGTTTTTAGTTAAATACTCACTCAACTTCTTCGCAATCTCCTCATACGCTTTTCCATTTGGGTGCGGATCGCTATAATGACTGAGGTATTCTTTTGAGTTGATGTCAAACAACATCGAATAATCCACAAAATCAATATTACGTTTGGCAAGCAGTGCAGCCAGTTCACCTGAGCATTTTGAACCGGGACAAAACAGAACCACGAATTTTGAATCGGGAAAATTTTTCTCAAATTCTTTTTTGCTTTCTTTAATTACTGCCGCTGCTAATTTGAAATCATCATCGCTGATGCTGAACGGAATTTCTAAATCCAGAATATCAACAATGGCGCTGTTGGTAATAGTTTTGTAAAAAAGTGTTCTCCATTTTCTTCCTGTTTTAAAAGTTCCCTGTTGCTGCAATTTTTTTTCATCATCCAAAAAGAAATACGGAAAATTTTCGCCCCAAAGTTTTATTATTCTGCGCGAACCAATTAAACGGTTGAGATGATTATCAATGAAAAAATAAATCAGGATTCCTTGCTTCTGTTTTATTTCTTTCGTGGTAATTTTTTCTCTTGTCTGCAATAACAAATGTTGTGTTCCGAAACCTGAGACTCCATAGTTATAACCTACATATCCTGGCATTTGTTGTTGCAGAAAATACGGGAACGTCTCATTATCATTTACGCCATAACCAATAGCAAAAGAGCAACCTGCAACTGCAATAAATTTATCTTTTGTAATTGTATCCGTTGGGGTTATTCTTCTTGAAAACGAATCAATTTTATAATTCTGCTCATAAATCAAACTGTCGTTTACAAGGTAACGATGATTGATGATTTTATTTTCGGGTAAGCGATAAGCAAAGATGCTGTCTTCTATTGTTGGTTGGGGATTCCATTCTGTCACATCTTTAAAAGGTGGTTTATAAAAATGTTTGAAATAATAACGTGTTCCAAATTCTGCACAACAGAAAATTGTAAATGAAACAAACAAGCCAAAATAAAATGCAGTAAGTTTTGGAAACAATTCTGAAACACGTTTCAACGTATTCCATGCTGATAAATCTTTTCCAAAAAAAAGAAGAACAGCAATTATATCAATGAAAAAAACATCTGCAATAACAACAAGCAAACGGACAAAATAATCTATATCGCGCTCAGTAGGGTGAATGAATTCAAAAGCCCACTCATTCAAAGTAAATGCAAAGAGAATAAAAGCTAACGCAAGTATGCGTGCAGGTGTTTGCAAAACTGATTTTTGCAGGTAAATATAAGAAGCTGGTAGAAACAGACCTTGAAGGTTTTTAAAACCTTCAAGGTCTGAGCAACAGAATTATTTTCCGGTTACTACAATCTTTTCTGTTACATCAACATTTTCAGAAAATAAACGCAGAAAATAAATTCCTGATGTGAACGCAGAAACATCTATTGTTGATGTTTGATTGTTGATTGACGATTGATTAACAACCTGTCCAACAACATTTCTTATTTCCAGTTTCAGGTTTTTAATTTGCTTATCGTTTTTTATCACAACAAAATCTTTTGCAGGGTTCGGATAAATTGAAATTCCTGCCTGTTGTGCTTCATTAATTCCAACTGAACCTGTAATATTGATTTCATCAAGGTAAAGAAAATTTCCTCCGCCACCTGTAAACTCAAATTTAAAACGCACGTTGTCTGATGCAGCAACACTTGTTGGAATGCTTACTGTAACTTCTTTCCACTGACTTTGTGAGGATGGATAAAACGGGCTATTCTGTGCTGTTACCGTTCCAAGTGCTGCACTTGAACTTACCCATCTTGTTACCCATGATTCACCGCAATTGGTTGAAACCAGAACGCGTAATTTATCAGTGTTAGTTGTAGCGCGCCGTGCAAATGCATATTTAAAAGTCATAGTAAGATCAGTTACCAAACTCAGGTTATAACTCGGACTAATTAAGTCATCAATTTCTCCCGCGGCATTTGAATAATTATTCATTCTCGCTGAAGCAGTTCCTGAATATTTGTAAGCTGTATTCCGTTCCCAGGTATAGTTTGTTGCATAATTAATAATTGTCCAGTCAGCTGAAAAATCAGAAGAAGATTCAAATCCTTCACTGTAAAATTGTGCATTAAACATGGCATCACCGCTTACATTGACATAGTTGGTGCGGGTAAAACTATCACTACCGGTAGCGTTAGTTGCGGTAAGTGTTGCGTTGTAGGTTCCTGAAGTATTATATTGTATCGTTGGATTTTGGTCAGTTGATGTAGATGGTGTCCCTCCCGGAAAAGTCCAGTTCCATGAAGTAGCATCACCACCCCATGAATCATCGCTATACGTAATACTGCCGCCTTCACAAATCTGCTGAACATTTGCAGCAAAAGATGCTGTTGGTGCACAAACATCCAATATCAAATCATTTGTTCCTGTTGCAATTAAATTTGAATTTGAAATAAGAACATCACGGTCGTTATTAAACGTGCTGTTAATAATATTTTTCTGTCCGTTTGTAAACGTAATCTGGCAATTATCATTTGAATAGTCCATATAATTTTCAATCATATCAGGCTTATCAGGGTTTTCATTAGTGCAGGAGTTTGTATTGTAATCACAACCGAAATTTGCATCTGCAGCTTTTGGTGTATCACTTACACCATCACCACCCGTGCAGCCACCTTCAAACGTGTGTGCAAGACCAAGGTAATGTCCTATTTCATGCGTTAACGTTCTTCCTGTTCCGGGGCTTGTTTCAATAGTTCCGACCCGGTCACTGCGTACAACAATTCCGTCAACATCTGAACCTGAGCCCGGAAAGTATGCATAACCCAATGTAATAAAACCCGGGTCGCTTCCTCCAATTGATTTCACAGACCAGATGTTCAGATATTTGCTGCTTGGCCAGCGGCTTAAATCTTTTACCGCATCATCGGCATCATTGGTAAGTGTTGAATAGGTTCGCACAATTCCATCGGTGCAATTTCCGTTGGGGTCTTTGTTTGCAAGACGAAATTCTATTTCAGGATTTGTTTGAACGGAAGTAAAAATGGAACGTAGATTTATTGCATCTGCATTGGTCATGCTGAAATCCTGATTCAATTGAGTGATGCAAGATTGTATCTGTGCTTTTGAAATATTCTCAGAACCGTTTTGATGTATTACATGAAAAACCACAGGAATAATTCTGATGCCTGCACGGTTTTCAATCGGGTTTGCATCAGCATGTTCACGTTGCTGACGGTAGTTTTCAAGTTGCTGCGCAAACTCAGGATGTTCAGCTATTCTTTTGGCATACATAAATTCATTTCCGCAAATGCCTTGTTCCTGCTGCGCAAAAGAAAATTGTGAAAACAGTATCAGCGATACAATAATTGATTTTGAAATAATAGATTTAAAATTCATGTGATTTAGAAAAATAAAATTTTGCGAACGATAATTGAATTGTTTGTTTTTAAATTGAGTAAATAAATTCCTGAAGCATTCACTTCGCTTTTATTTATAACGATTGAATGTGTGCCTTTGTTCAACTTTGAATTGATAAAAGTTTTGATGTTTTTGCCTGTAATATCATTTATTGAAAGTTCAACCTGTTCATCTGAATTGAGATTGAAATTTACATTAACCGCATTGTCTGAAGGATTTGGAAAAACACTGAAACTACTTTCAGGAATAATTTCTTCAACTCCCACAGGACCGGTAATGTTGATGTCGTCCAAGTAAAGGTTATTGCCTTCATTGCTGGTGGCTTCAAACTTAATAAGCACTTTACTTTGTGAAGCAAAGCTTGCAAGATTTACAACTTCTTCGCGCCACTGACTTTGTGAGTTGGGTGTAAATGATGAGTTAGAAGTTCCGGCTGTTGCAAGATTTGCGCCTGCTTTAGTATAGCGTTGCTGCCATGTTTTTCCGCAATTGGTTGAAACAAGAACACGCAACTTGTCTTCACTTGCAGAAGAAAATTGTGTGCCCGGGCGTTGTGCATTTGCAATTTTAAATCGAAGTGATGGACTACCTGCGATAGCTGTAAGGTCAATGGATTGCAATATCAGGTTATCAATTGCACCATCTGTGTTGCCACTGTAGTTACTTATTTTCATGCTTTTTGCTCCGGAGTAGGCTGCGGTTGAAACCTGCTGCCAGGTTGTGGTAACATCTCCGTCATTGAATACAAGCCATTCGTTGTTGGCATTAGTGGCTTCAAAATCTTCATAAAAATGCCAGTCGTTTGTTGCAGCGGTTGCCGGACTAACATAAATATACGAGTTCACCGTTTTTGAATCACTGCCCTGTGTGTTGGTAACGGTAAGTGATACGTTGTGAAAACCGGCTGTGCTAAACTGCACGCTGGGTGATGCGCTGCCCGAAGTTGCTGGGGTGCCTGTAGGAAAACTCCATGCACGTGTATCAATAGTTCCGTTGTATGAATCATCTGTAAAGATTACATTATCGTTGATACAAGCCATTGTATTGTTAGCGTAGAAATCTGCAACAGGTGCGCAGGGAACAACAGCACTGCCATCCGTTCCGGTGGCAATAAGATTTGAATTAGAGATTAACACATCGCGTGTATTTTGCAGCGTTGCATCCATAATATCTTTTTGTCCGAGCGTAAACATATTCATGCACTCATCGTTTGCGTAGTCCATGTAATTTTCAATCATGTCGGGCAAATCAGGATTATCATTGGTGCAGGAATTTACCGTTGTGTCGCAACCGAAATTTGCTGCAGCAGCAGGAGGCGTATCATCAACACTTTCACCAAAGAAGGTTGCATTGCAGCCACCCTGAAAGGTGTGAAGTTCGCCCAGATAATGTCCGATTTCATGCGTAAGTGTTCTTCCTGTTCCGCCTAATTGTTGATTCACATTTTCTATGGTTCCTATACAATCAGCACGCACAACAATACCATCACTTCCTCCTCCGCCAAAGCCGGGAAGAGATGAATAGCCCAGTGTTATTCCTCCGGTTGTTCCATCTGATGCAATACTTTTTACAACCCAAACATTCAGGTACTTATTGTTGTCCCACCAGCTTAATGCTTTTACATTGTCGCCTGCATTATTGGTTTGCGAAGAATAGGTGCGGGTAATTCCTTCGGTGCAATTTCCCTGCGGGTCGAGTTGCGCCAAATGGAAATTAATGTTTGGATTTGCAGCAACGGGTTTAAAAATATCGCGTGTGTTTACGGTATCGGCATTAGTGCGGGTGAAGTCTTCATTCAAAACGCGTATCTGGTCTTCTATCTGCGCTTTTGAAATATTTTCGGTTCCGCCCTGATGTATAACGTGAAAAACAACAGGAATAATACGAACACCGCTTCCGCCTCTCAACCCTGCTTCGCGTTCTTGTTTTATGGTTCGCGCATTTTCAATGAGCTGAAAATAGTTTTGGACTGCCGCAGGATTTTCCGCTAAGTGGTTGGTTACTTTTTCATCGGTTGCACAACGATTTATTTGTTGGGCATTACTATTATTCGCAAATAAAAAGATAGAAAAAGCGAGGGCGGAAATTTTGGTAAAAGACAATTTCATTCTGGAATTCAGGGTTATTGTTTTGTTAAACCCGTTTGACGGCAATGTTTGTCCGACAAGCGGTTAGCCCCGTTTTATTAAGGCGAGCGAAGATAGTAATATTCTTAAAATACGTTAATTAATGTTAAAGAACTTTAATCTGTTTGTGAATACATTTGCAGCAAAACTATTTCATGATGAAAAAAATTCTTACTCTCCTTCTTTTTCTCCCTTCTATTTTGTTTGCACAAAACCTTTTTGAAGGTGCGCCAGTTTTTCAGGGCGCAAAAATTACGGGCAATTATCCCGCTACTGAATTTCTTTTTACAGTTCCTGCAACGGGTGAACGGCCGATAACTTTCAGCGCAAAAAATTTACCGGCAGGTTTAAAGCTAGATGCCGCAACCGGAATTATTAATGGAAAAATTGATGTTGCCGGTGAGTATGTAGTAACAGTGGAAGCGGTAAATAAAAAAGGTGTTGCTGAAGAAGAACTGAAAATTGTGATTGGCGATAAGCTGTGCCTAACCCCGCCCATGGGCTGGAACAGCTGGAATGTTTTTGCTTCAGAGATTGACGAAAAACTGCTGATGGAAATTGCCGATGCTATGGTAAGCACGGGCATGCGCGACTTGGGTTATCAATACATAAACATTGATGATTACTGGCATGCTGATGTCCGCACTGCTGAGGGAAAACCCGTTGTGGATGCCGCAAAATTTCCGCACGGCATGAACTATCTTTCGGATTATGTTCACGCAAAAGGTTTGAAACTGGGCATTTATTCCTGCGCGGGAAACATGACCTGCGGCAGAAGATTTGGCGGTTATACTTATGAAGAGATTGATGCAAAAACGTATGCCGAATGGGGAATTGATTTACTGAAATATGATTACTGCTATGCACCTGCACCGCGTAAAGCAGCTGTTGAACGCTACACCAAAATGGGGACGGCTTTAAAAAAATCAGGGCGCAGTATTGTGTTTAGTATTTGCGAATGGGGCGTACGTAAACCCTGGCTGTGGGCTGCCGATGCAGGCGGAAGTTACTGGCGTTCCACACCCGATGTTTTTGATGTGTGGACTGGCGGAAATTTATGGATGATGAGTGTGATGAAGATTTTGAAACGCCAGCAGGGTTTGGAAAAATATGCTGGTCCCGGGCACTGGAACGACCCCGATATGCTGACCGTTGGCAACTATGGAGCGGGCAAAGCCACCTCAGCAAAGGGCTTGTACAAAGGCATGAACGATACCGAATACCAAAGTGAAATGAGTATGTGGTGCTTGCTTAACTCACCACTTTTATCCAGTTGCAACTTGGGTAAAATGAATGAGGCTACCTTGAACATTCTTACCAACCCCGAAGTGATTGCCATCAATCAGGATGTATTGGGCAAGCAGGCAAAACTGGTACACAAGGCAGGAAAAATATGGGTGTATCTTAAAAATATGGAAGGTGGAAAAAAGGCGGTGGGAGTTTTAAATTCTTCGGGTGAGGAGAAATCGTTTGAACTTACAACCAAAATGCTGAACATAGAAGGCAGCTGGCAGGCACGCGATATCTGGCAACACAAAGAAGCCGGACTTCTTGCAGCTGATGCCATCGGTAAAACGGGTGAATTAGTTGGAGGCGGAACTATTTCACTTACTATAAAGCCACACGAAACGGTGGTGTTGAGATTGGAGAAGTTTGTGGCGAAGGTGGGGTATTAAAAATATTACACCTCACTTGGAATATGCCAGTTTGTTTCAGGATTTAATGACGTATTGATTACGCCTAAAACTATCATACTGTTTTCATGAACAAGAAAATGAATCATGTAGGGGAATTTCTTTACAGGGTAGCAGCGAACCTCATCATAACGCAAGGCTGCTGACAAAGGTCTTTGAGCAATTTCTTTTATGTTTTGTACTGCTGTTGAATAAAGCCGTTTACCCAAACCGGCTTGCTGATTATTATACCAGCGCACTCCGTTTTGCAAATCATCAACAGCCTCTTCGGTAAGATAATAGTGCATTAGCCAAGTTTAACTAATTTGTCAACTTGCTTTTGAGTGAATACTTTTTTCGGATTCTTTTTGAACTTTTTTACCCGCTCGCGAACTATTTTCTTTTGCCATTCAGGTATTTCAAAATCGGCTTCTTCCTGTATGGTAACTTTCGGAATATGCTTGAATAACTCTACTACCGAAGCATATAAATTATCGGGGATATTAATAGTAAGCTGTTTCATGGTGTTTAATTTGGCTTGCAACAAAGGTAAATATTTGAGCTGAATGTTTTATCTTTCGGAAAAATCTACAGCCATGAAAAAACTATTACTTGTTTTCTCCTGCCTCTTTCAAATCAGCTTTGCTGTTGCGCAAAATAATTTCGGTATTGGAACAATTACTCCAGATGCCTCTGCCCTACTTGATCTATCTGCTACAGATAAAGGATTTTTACCTCCACGTTTAACCACTACTCAAAAACTTGCTGTACCAAACCCGGCTACAGGGTTGTTAGTTTTTGATATTACCACCAATTCATTTTGGTACTTCAATGGAATAATTTGGGTAGAGGCACTTTGCCAGCAAAACACAACTGGTTTTATTCATTACGTTGGTGAACTTTATGGCGGAGGTATTGTAGTTTCAGTTTGGAAAGAAGGAGGAACTGAACATGGTTTGATAGCTTCATTAACTGACTTAAGCAATGGAATAGAATGGAGTAATGTAACATCAATTTTTATAGGCACATCTGCGCAAAATTCTATTGACGGCCAAGCTAATACTAATGCAATTATATTTCAACCCGGACATACCTCAAGTGGTGCTTTATTATGTGATGGTTATAGTGGTGGTGGCTTTAATGATTGGTATTTACCTGCTTTATGGGAATTAAGAGACTGTTTCAAATCATCGTTTATTGTAAATAATATTCTGGGCTCACTAAATGGATTTAAAGACGACTGGTATTGGAGTTCTAACGAGAGTACTTCTAATAATAACAGAGCTTGGCAACTAAGTTTTGCTTGGTTTGCTGTAAACGAAAATGATAAATCTGAAGCTTTGAGAGTTCGTGCAGTTCGCAGATATTAAATATTATCCCCATGCTCACCCAGCCCATCCTTGACCTCTACCTCCGCGACCTCAACAAACTGAAAGAAGAAATCGCACTCTTCAAAAACGAAACAGAACTTTGGCACACCCAAGGCGATGTAAAAAACTCACCCGGTAACCTTGCCCTGCACCTGACCGGAAACATCAAACATTTTATTGGCGCAGTACTCGGTAACACCGGCTATGTGCGCGAACGCGATAAAGAATTTGGTGATAAAAATATTGCGAGCGAAAAAATAATTGCCGGAATTGATGAAGCAATTGAAGTTTTAAACGCTACGCTTTCAAAATTTACTGACGAAGATTTGCAGAAAAATTTTCCTATTGAATTTATGGGAAAACAACGCAGCGTAGTTGAAATGCTTTTCTTTTTCCACGGGCATTTTAATTATCACCTGGGGCAGATAAATTATCAGCGCAGGTTGCTTCAATAATTTGCCCCGACCTTCAGGTCGGGGGTATAAAAAAGTCTCAAACTAATCAAGGGCTTCAGCCCTTTTTTATTGTACTTTAGCATCCCTTTTTAAAAAACTGTGGCAATCCGCACTAAACTTTTTTTCACTTTTTTCTGCTCGTGGCTGTTCATTAATACAGCTAACTCGCAGGAATTTTCGCAAACCATTCGCGGTCGCGTACTGGATGCCGAAAGCCATGCAGGCCTGCCCGGAGCAACGGTTGCTATCAGTACACTCAATCCCGTTATGGGCACCGCAACCGATATAGACGGCTACTTCCGTTTTGAAAAAGTACCGGTAGGTCGCCACGATATAAAAGTGAATTATCTTGGTTACACAGAACAATTTCTTTCACAGGTTTTAGTGGGCTCAGGAAAAGAAATTGTGCTGGAAATAATGCTTCAGGAAACCGTAAAGAAACTGAATGAAGTAGTTATCAAATCACGTGAAGAAGGCAATGAAGCCGTGAACGAAATGGCCACCGTAAGCTCACGCTCTTTCTCTGTAGAACAAACCGGAAAGTTTGCCGCCACCGGTGATGACCCCGCGCGCCTTGCCTTGTCATTCGCGGGTGTAAGCACACAAAATGATTTGTTCAATGAAATAGTTATTCGCGGAAACTCTCCCCGCGGTTTGCTCTGGAAACTGGAAGGCGTTGAAATTCCAAATCCAAATCACTTATCAGGCGAAGGCGGAAACGGAGGAGCGGTAAGCATATTAAGTAATAACGTGCTGGGCGCATCCGATTTTTATACAGGCGCATTTTCTGCAGAATACGGCAATGCAAGCTCAGGTGTATTTGACCTGCACATGAAAAGAGGTAATAACGAAAGGCGCGAATACGCTGTGCAATTAGGAACATTAGGAACCGAAGCCGCCATAGAAGGTCCCTTCGTAAAAGGAAAAAAATCATCGTACCTTATTAATTACCGCTACTCAACACTCGCTATTATTGAAGCCACCGGCTATAAATTAACGGGTGATATCCGCATCGGTTTTCAGGATATCAACTACAACTTTTTCTTTCCCACCAAAAAGCTGGGAACATTTACCGTGTTTGGTGTGGGCGGTTTAAGCTGGTCAAAATTAGACGGGCAGGATGTGTACAATAAAATTCCTTACAACGAGCGTAATCTCAGCGGTTATAACATGGGCGCAACCGGACTTACCCACACCTTTTTCTTCAACGATAAAGCATGGTTAAAAACAGTTGTGTCTGCTTCTGGATATGATGTAGTGGCGCAATGGCTGATAATGGAAAACGGCCAATACAAAGAATACTGGCGCAACGATGTTTCAAATTATTATTACCGCGCAGCCACGCAATTCAACTACAAACTGAATGCAAAAAATGCATTTCGCGCAGGCGCCTTGTACAACGTACTTAATTTTGTAAAACGCGAACAGAATATTTACTGGCAAACAGATAAAAAGTATGTAGGAACAACAACTTTCGCTCAGGCATACCTGCAATGGAAACACCGTTTCACCGAAGAACTCACGCTTATTTCGGGAATGCATTTCAGTTATTTTGCGCTCAACAAATCGTTTTATCCCGAACCACGACTTGGACTTACCTGGCAGTTTACACCTAAAAATATGTTCAGTCTGGGCGCAGGTTTACACAGCCGCATGGAACCCCTGGGAACCTACATGGTGCCCTTTACTTATAAAGGCGATACCCTTACAAATGCCCAACTTACACTAACCCGCGCCTTCCATGCCGTTGCCGGTTACACCACCAAACTTGCCAGTACACTCACCTTCAAAACCGAAATTTATTTCCAGTATCTCTACATGGTTCCTATTGATATGAAAGGCAGTAAATATTATTCCACCATCAATGAAGATGATACCTATCAGGGCATGCGACTGCAAAACAACGGGCACGGAAAAAATTACGGAATTGAGTTTACATTAGATAAACGTTTAGCCGGAAAATGGTATTTGCTTCACACAGTATCGCTATACAATTCGCTTTACATGGGGCGCAATAATGTGTGGGGACCAACACGCTTTAACGGAAATTTTATCACCAACCTTACTGCCGGAAAAGATTTTAACGTTGGCAAAAAGAAAACCGACATCATCAGTATCAACATGCGTATTTTCTGGGGTGGTGGCAGGCGTTATGCACCTTACGATATTGACAAAACCATTTCCAATGGCGAGGAAGTAAAGATTTATACCAACGGCTACACCGATCATGCTACAAATTATTTCCGCGTGGATGCAGGCGTTTCATTCCGCAAAAACAAACCGCACTGGGCATGGATAATAAAGTTAGATATCCAGAATGTGACCAACCGCCCCAACGAAGTTGCCCGCAAATATGATGTGGATAACCAAAAGATAAAGGCTATTTCTTATTTAGGCTTGCTGCCTGCTTTAAAATACAGAGTAGAGTTTTAATTAATCTCTTTCTGCAGGCAAAGATGAAACCTGATTAGCAGCATCAATAATAATTTCATATTCCCAGCAATCAACCATAACAACCGGAATCATCGTATCGTTGGGCATTCCCTGAACAGCAACGGTAAACTCAGTATTACCGGAAGCAAATGAACTCCATGCAGAAACCTGACCCGATTCAATATTGTTGATATTCTCAGTACTTCCTCCCGAAGTTTTTATTTGTACACTTGCTTTATCTGTTCCATTATTTACTATGCGGGCTCTTGGTTGTTCGTTCTTGCAGGGCTTATTACATGAAGCTGTTAGTATGCAAATAACAAGTGATGAGAGAAAAAGAATTTGTTTCATTTTAGAGTTTTAAATTTTGGCAAAGGTGCAATTAATTTGAGTTGGGATGATAAACCTTCTCTGCATTTTTCAGAATTTGTTCTTTGTCAAACGTCATCGGTTTAAATTTTTCTTCAGAGAATAATTTCATCTGGTCGGTGTAGTGCGGGCTTTCTGGATGCGCTGATGCACCGTACGTATTTATTGAATTAATTTCAACTCCGGCTTTCGAAAATTTCACCATTTGTATGTATCCATCGCCATGATTGATTTTATAAATTCCTTTTTTCTGATCATGAATTTTAGAACTGGCAGCCCGCGGAACTTCAGATAAACCGCTGGCCGGAAAACTCACATTTCCCCTGATATGCTTTTGTACATCTCCCAAAGGAACATCAATTGAACCATGTGTTTTTACTAAAAATTTCTTTGCATATCGCAAGGCTTCTTTAAATTCAGATTCCGGAATTGGATCTTTACCAATCATTAAAAATGCAAAAGGCACATCTAATTTTTTTGCAAGATAATTATGTGTTACCAATGCCAAAGCTGCTTCACGGTTATCAGGTTGCCCTTCCAAATTCCATTGCTTAATTTTTTGAATGGCGTCAGCTATATCAGGATATTTTTTTTCGTCAAGTAAATACAGTGTTTTAAAATGACTACGATAAGATGCTGAAGAGTCATTATGATAAGATTTATCAAACTTAATTATATGAAAATCCTCCCATGTATATTTTTCTTTTTGTTTTTCAAAAAGGTATCTCATACGCTCTCCCCGGTTGTAATTAAATTTGTGTATGCCAATAAAATCGCCTCCCCATTCGCATTTATCACCGGTGCATAATAATGGGGTGTTGTTGCAATTGTATAAATAACCACAATCCGGATTTTTTACGGTGGGCATTCTTTCATAAGGAACAATATCTGTCCATTTATACTTAGAAGAAGTTCCGGCAATCGGTTGTGTCCAATCCAGGCTGGGATTTCGTAGCGGAACATTTCCCCCTGAGTGTAAATAAATATTTCCATCTACATCACCATAAAGGATGTTGAATAATGGAAGAGCTTTCATTTTTACAGCAGCTTCAAACTCGTTAAAATTTGTTGCTTTATTCATTTGAAACCACTGGTCGGTAGCGCGTATATCATTGTACGATGGGAAGCGAATGGCATACAAACCTTCTTTGTTTTTATAGGTTGGTCCGTATTCGGTCAGCAACACTTTTTTCTTCACACCAATTCTTATTCCGGCAACTTTCACTTTCAATTTTACAATGCGTTTTCCAAAGTTGCGCCACTCTCCATCATACTTATATTGTTTTTTATTTTTTGGATTAATTTCCATTTTGTAAACATCACCAAACGAATGGTAATTAACTGTATGAGCCCAACCAAGGTATTTATTTGTACCCACAAAAATGGTTGTCCCTCCGGGAAATAAACCTCCGATTATATCCCAACCTTCTTCACTTTGAATATGTGCCTCATACCATGCAAAACGCCCTTCCAATGGCTGATGTGAATTTATGGCTAACCATGTTTTACCATCTTCAGTTTTATTGGGTGCAATTGCCATGGCGTTGGAACCTACCTCATTAATTGCGTAAAATTCGTGTATACGATTCTCCTTAATTGACTTTAATGAAAGTCCGACACCGGCCATTAATGATGTTTGCAAAACACTTCCTTTCAACAAATCCAACTCAGTAACCGGAAATGCTTTTTTATATAAAATTTCTTCAGGATGCGCCTTTGCATAATCATTCAGTCCCTGCACATATCCCAATAAAACTTTTTTATACTCAAGTGAAATATCCTTTTCATAATTCGCTTCCACCGTTGAATCAATATTCAGAAACTGCAAACCGAAATCAAACAACACGCCTTCTTTGCCCAGCACTCTGCCCAGCATATTTTTGCCCGACAGAACATTGTATTGTATGTTTTTAAAATCATCTTCGCTGTGCGCCCATGCCAGTCCGTAAGCCGCATCTGCATCTGTTTTCCCGAAGATGTGCGGAACACCAAATGAATCGCGTGCGATGGTTACATCCTGTGGATTTATTTGCGCAAATGAAAAGTACAAAGTACAAAATACAAAGAGAACTGAAAACAAAAAGCGCATAAATGTTAAGGGATTTGAAGCGGCTAAAGTACCAATCAAAATTCATTTTCATTTGTTCTGTTTCTTTACGTTCTTTGTCTTTGTAATCATTGCAAGAAATTATGTCAAGAATTTTAACAGGAATACAAAGTTCAGGAATACCGCATCTGGGAAATATTCTCGGAGCAGTAATGCCTGCGATTGAACTTTCAAAGAAAGCAGAAAACGAATCATTTTTCTTTATTGCCGACTTGCATTCGCTTACTACCATTAAGGATGCAGCTGTACGTAAACACAATGTTTATTCAGTTGCGGCAACATGGCTAGCGTTTGGTTTTGATACCGAAAAAAATTATTTCTACCGCCAGAGTGATATTAAAGAAGTTACCGAACTTACCTGGTATCTGAGTTGCTTTACGCCTTTCCCGATGCTGGCAAACGCGCACTCTTTTAAAGATAAGTCTGATAAACTTTCGGATGTTAATGCCGGACTTTTTACCTATCCAGTGCTAATGACCTGTGATATTTTATTGTACGATGCAAAGTTTGTTCCTGTTGGAAAAGACCAGATGCAACATTTGGAAATGGCACGCGACATTGCAGAATCATTTAATCATAAATACGGTGAAACCTTTGTTGTACCCGAAGGAAAAGTGGATGAGAACGTAATGATTGTTCCCGGGATTGATGGACAGAAAATGAGTAAGTCTTACAATAATTTCATTGATATTTTTCTTCCCGATAAAGAATTAAAAAAAGTGGTGCTGTCAATTATTACCGACAGCACACCGCTCGAACAGCCTAAAAATCCTGACACCTGCAACGTTTTTGCTTTATACAAATTAGTTGCTTCACCTCAGCAGACAGAAGAAATGCGCCAGAATTATTTACTTGGCGGCTACGGTTATGGACATGCAAAGACTGCATTGTATGAAGCAATTGTTCAGCGTTTTGAAAAAGAGCGTAAGCAATACAACGAGTATATGAGTAACCCTGCAGAACTTGAAAAACAATTAAAAGCCGGTGCAGATAAAGCCCGAAAAATTGCGGTGGAAGTGATTGGAAGGGTAAGAGAGAAAATCGGGTTTTAACTGTCACCCTGAGCGTAGTCGAAGGGCTTTACTTTTCTAAATTTCTTCTCATAATTTCCAAATGCTGATTAACATGATGCATGGTGAAATACAGCATTTCTCTAACAGTTAGTTTTCCTAAAAGTGGATGCGGCAAAATGTATTCATCCAATTGCTGTTCAGAAAATAAGTTGACTTGTTTGCAAAGTTTTTCAACTTTTGAATTTACCTGTTTGCAGAGTTTTTCTTTTTTGTCATAGCTGATTGCTGGTGGAACAAATTGTCCTGTTGCAACACCACCTTTTGACAGTTTCTCTTTATATTTATTCACCAATTCATCATACGATTTGGAAGGACGGTTTGCTTTTCCAAACAACAAACGCGGAACAAACTTTGGAAGCATAAACGCCTGCACCAATGGTGAAACACTCCGGAAAATATGGTCTAACTGCTGTCCTGCTGTCCATTTTTCATTGTTTGAAAACATAAAGTCCTTCTCATTCAGTGATTGAATATGGGCAGTAAAAATTTTGTGTCTTTTACTTAATTCGTTGGCGATTTCTTGTTTAGTCATTTCAATTATTAAATCGTTTTATATCTACTTCCTTATCCAAAGGTAAATTGTTCTCAATATGTTCTGCAAACTGTCTGGCAAAAAACGGTGCAATCATCACTCCTTTTGTTCCCATGCCGTTAAAAATTCCGATGCGTTTGTCTTCACTACTTAAACCTATCAATGGTCTGCGATCCTTTACAGTAGGACGAATAGCAGCTTTCTGGTCAATAATTTCGTACTCACATTTTAAAACCTTTTTCAGTTTTTCAACCAAATCTGTTTTTCCTTTTTCAGTGGAAATATCTGTTAAATCATCCCAATCATAAGTAGCACCAACCTTAAAAACATCATCGTATTCATGAAGCAAATAAACACCTTTTGAAATAAGATGTTGAGGCGAAAAATTAGGAATACGAATGGTTAGCATTTCACCTTTAGTCAGCACAAACGGCAAGTTTTTGAAAAACCGATTTTCAGTTGCACGACTGCCCTCACAAAAAATTATTCTCTCTGCACTTAAACTATCCCATTGCAAAAGTTCAGCAGATGTATTCACATTTTCATACTCAAACTTTTTTTCAATAAGCAGGTTATTGCTTCTTAAAAACTTACGGAAAGTACTCAACAATTTTGCTGTGTCTAACCAGCCAGAATTCAACACATCTGCACTGCCCAACTCATCAAAAACAACATCAGTATATTCAGATTGCTCTTTTGTGGTATCCAAAAAAGCCATTGCTTCACCATTATGCATTTTTTTCTCCCAAAAGGTTCGCTCGTCCTTTGAAGAAAATAATTTCAGAATGCCATTTTTGTGCAATGCCTTTACACCAAGCGCAGTTTCCATATCGCTGTAAAGCGCCTCTGCAACCGGAATTAATTCGTCTGCTTTCCAGCTTTTTGTCATGCGCTTAAACACAACCGGATTGTAGATGCCCAATGCAATTTCAGAAGATGAAGGTTTTTCACGATGGTCAACTACAAGAATTTTTTTTCCTTGCTGCAAAAGTGTCCATGATAGAACTGTTCCTGCTATTCCCTGGCCGACTATTATATAATCATACATCATGATAATGATAGTTCCCATGCACTTTCCGGCTCGCTAAGTCTATAAAACCATGCTAAGCCAACACTACTAATTAATATTAGCGATAGCCACCGCTGCTTAAATTTTTGTGTTTCTGTGAAGATTTTCATACTCCAAATCTACCCTTTTCCATAAAAAACAAATAAACTTAACTCAGCCTAAAGCAAACCTAAGTTAGCATAAAGCAAAGTTAAGTCAGTTCAAAGCAAATCTAAGTCAACATAAAGCATAGTTAAGTCAGCGCGAAGCATAGTTAAGTCAGGGTGAAGCAAATCTAAGTCAACGTGAAGTAAAGTTAAGTAAGCATGAAGCAAAGTTAACTGAGCAACACCGTAAATTTAATGTCAAAGAAAAAGTATGTCAGAATTGAATTTTTAACCTTTTTTATAAAAAAATTCTAATCACTTCAATCTTTCCAACCTTTCAATCTTTATATCTTTGCATCAAAACCAATTACAATGAAATACGCACAAATCGACAACAAGCTCTTTATTGAAAACCGTAAACGCTTTACCAAAAACCTGAAACCAAATTCGGTTGCGGTCTTCAACAGCAACGATATTATGCCCACCAATGCCGATGGCACTATGGCTTTTCGTCAAAACAACGATTTGTTTTACCTCAGCAGCATTGACCAGGAAGAAAGCATACTCATTCTTTTTCCCGATGCGTATAATAAGGACTATAAAGAAATTCTTTTCGTGCGCGAAACCAACGAGCGCATTGCCATTTGGGAAGGCGCAAAGCTTACCCAAAAAGAAGCTACTGAAGTTTCGGGAATAAAAACTGTGTTCTGGTTAAGTGAGTTTGAGCGCATCTTCAATACCGTTATGGCAGAAGCGCAAACGGTTTACCTCAACAGCAACGAACATCTGCGTGCCACTATTGAAGTGGAAACCCGTGATGCACGTTTCGTAAAAAAGTGCAAAGACAAATTTCCCCTACATAATTATGAGCGCAGCGCACCTTTATTAATGGAGTTGCGCGCCATAAAATCCGACACCGAAGTTGCACTGATTAAGCAAGCTTGTAACATTACCAAAAAAGGTTTTCTACGTGCGTTGAAGTTTGTAAAACCCGGTGTAATGGAATACGAAATTGAAGCCGAGCTGATCCATGAGTTTGTGCGAAACCGTTCGCGTGGCTTTGCTTACGGACCTATTATTGCCTCAGGCTTAAACTCCTGTGTTTTACACTATGTGGATAATAATAAAGAATGCAAAAGCGGTGATATTTTATTAATGGATGTGGCAGCAGAATATGCAAATTATGCCTCGGATTTAACCCGTTGTCTGCCTGTAAATGGCAAATTTACTGAACGCCAGAAACAGGTTTACAATGCAGTTTTGCGTGTAATGAAGGAAGCTACTAATATGCTTCGCCCCGGCATTATTCTAACCGAATACAATAAGGAAGTAGGAAAAATAACAGAAAAAGAATTAATCGGTTTGGGCTTGCTCACCGAAAAAGATATCCGCGACCAGAATCCTAATATGCCTGCCTACAAAAAATATTTTATGCATGGCACATCACACTTTCTTGGTTTAGATGTGCATGATGTGGGCGACTTTAACAAACCTGTTCAGGCAGGAATGGTGTTTACTTGCGAACCAGGCATCTATATACCTGCCGAAAAAATAGGCATCCGCCTTGAGAACGATATTCTTGTTACAAAAGGCAGCCCCATTGACCTGATGGCAGATATTCCTTTAGAAGTTGATGAAATTGAAGCCCTGATGGCAGGCTCAGTTAAGGTTCTTGTATAAATCTTCGCAGTTCTGGTAACGGTCGCCCTTCTTATTGCGCCCGTCACAACGCCCGAAATAATAAATAAGTGAAAAGCTGACATCTATATAGCTGTCCTTTTGATTGGGATTGCCACGCATTGTGCGCGGAGGACTTGTATTTGTAGGGTCTGAATAATAAACTGTTGCTGCACCACCCTGTGAAGTGGCAAGAATAGCAGGATCAACATAAGAAGTACTTACATCATCCAGATAATCTGTGAATGTGATGTGATATACAGCTTCTAACTTCACACCCCA